>SZYA01000083.1 GCA_005843815.1 Chlorobium sp. | reverse complement strand
GAAGATGACGGGCATTTTTTTCTTGACAGAATCGGAGCCCGCTTATTGTCACCCAGAACGGAGATGCCAAAATGGTTGTCATGGACATTCGGACGTACGAAGAGCAGCCTGAAACCATGGCTCTTCTGAAACTCATCAACATGGGCAAAAAAGAGATGGCCGAAGGGAAATGCCAGAGTGTTGAGAATTTCTTTACTGACATGGAGATGGATTGACAGTGGGGCATTCAGTATTGAGCTTTTGCCTACAGCCTTCTGCGGATACGTTTTTCTGCGGCTTCACGCAGATTGATTACCCGGCCTGCATGGGTCGGTGGGGCCAATTGATCTGACAAGCTATATCTTTACTGTGAACTTGATATTGTCAAGTTATAGTCTTACTTTCTTGTTGTAATAGTAAAGCTATAGGTTGATATCACGAATATGAAATCATTACAAATCCAGCAGTTGAACAATAAAATGCTGGCTTTCGCCTCTTTAAAGGATGTTGCGATACCGCCGACAGGATGGGTGAAAGCCATCCGTACAGCTATAGGTATGTCTATGCAGCAGTTAGGGAAGAAACTATCGATTACGAAACAGGCTGTACAAGATATTGAAAGGCGGGAAAAAGAGGGGTCGATTACTATCAAATCGCTGATCGAATTGGGACGTGCATTGGATATGCGATTTGTCTATGGTTTTGTTCCCAATGATGGCTCATTAGATGCTCTGATAGAAAAAAAAGCTGCTGAATTGGCCTCAATCATTGTTTTACGCTCTTCAAACACGATGAAATTGGAGGAGCAAGGAAATTCTGAGCAGCGCATCTCTATGGCGATTAAAGAAAGGACCGTTTCGCTTAAAAGAGAAATGCCTAAAATATTATGGGATTAGACCTTGAGTATAGAGCTGGTCAAACACCAATAGACGACGATGAAAAAGAGGGGCTTCTTATTTCTACCATTGCCACCAGAGCCGAATTAGATGAGTTTGAGCAGCAGAATATCGAAGATGCGGTTCAATGGAGCCTCACCAGGAATTTCAAGTCGGGTGAAATATTTACTGAACGCTTTGTCAGAGACGTGCATAAACGCATGTATGGGAATGTATGGAGATGGGCTGGAAAGTTCAGGCAAACCAATAAAAACATCGGCGTCGATAAATGGCAGATAGTGGCCGAATTACGGAATCTGTTGGATGACGTGTCATATTGGGTAGAGCATGATACCTTCACTCCGGATGAGATTGCGGTCAGGTTCAAGCACCGGATTGTCAGCATCCATTGTTTTCCGAACGGGAATGGTCGGCATAGTCGTTTGATGGCGGATATCATTATTGAAAAAATATTTCAGAAGCCTGTTTTTAATTGGGGTGCAGAAAATATTCCCTTTGACGGAGTGTCCAGAAGTGCTTATCTGAAGGCGATACGGGCTGCAGATATTGGTGAATATGGGCCGCTCATTGCTTTTGTGAGATCGAGTGGTCAAGACTCTGGAGTTTGATTGTGCTGGGCTGTTGAAATTATGTCTCTATTTCCAAGGGCGATTAGCTCTGAATATTGGCTTCTCATTCCGGCTTTGCTTTTGAGCGAGAGTGATGTTACAAAATTGTGGTGCACGGTAGTGAGGGCGCTTCGATACGGCCTTCGGCCTACTCAGCGACCGGTTCATTGGGCAAAAGGCGTAGCAGGCGGCCGAATTTTTATGCAGGCATTGAGCGGTTCCAGAGAGTTTCCGGTGCAATATCGAGGTTTCCCGGCCAAACGACCGTGCCGTATTGCACCGATGCCTGGAAAAAAAGCGGGGAGTTGTAGAGTTTGGTAAAAGGTTTTTTCTCGAAAAAAGGCTTCATGTCAAAGAGTCGCCTCTCTCCGGTTTCAAACACCAGTTCCAGCGTATAATCGCTGTGAGCTGTTACGGCAACGATATCGCGAAGTTTTTCCATCGCTATCTCCTTTATTGAAGAGGTGCAATGCGATAGGGCTCCTCA
>SZYA01000037.1 GCA_005843815.1 Chlorobium sp. | reverse complement strand
AACTCTTTCTTTACAAATAGTCTATGTTCATTTATGCAGATCATGAAAGAGATTATCGCCCTTGAACTCACGGTAACACCGGGCAAACAGCTCTATGAAAAAACCATGTACCCGGATTACAAGTCATCAACTTATCTTGGAGTGCAAATTATCCTATCTTTTCAGAACCTGAAATAATGGCACGAACCAGCTTCTCAATCGTCGCATCATCCATCAGCACCGGAATGTTCAGGCAGATACTGCTGCGCAGCATGATGCCTGTTTTTGGCCAGAGTGCTTCAAGATCAGCATCACGATAACGGTCGTATTCACCAAGCAGATGACCCCAGACACCTGCAAAATGCCAGTCGAGCGCTTCGGGAAGGATCTTGGTGCCGAAACCATGCTCGGTCAGGTGCGCTTCAAATTGCAATGCTGCGTCACGATCCCGCACCCTGAAAATAAGGGTATCACCCTGTGCGCCAGCCTCATCACTGAATGGCCTGAGGACAATATTGTCGAGATGGCTGATTGCATCCTTGATCTTCTTTTTGTTCTCTCTTGATTTCGACAGAATCGTCTCAATCTTGGCAAGCTGGGCAATACCGATTGCAGCAGTAACTTCGCTCAAGCGCATGTTCAACCCTTTGGCCCTTCTTGGATCTTTGCCTCTTGGCAGGCCAGGGATGTGCATGTGACCATGATCAGAGAACTCAGCGACGCGGTCATAGATCTCCTTGTCGTTGGTAACAATGATGCCACCCTCACCGGTATGAAGCGTCTTGCCCGCATCAAAGGAGAAAGAGGCAACACTTCCAAAAGTACCGAGCTTCTGCCCCTTGTAGCTTGCTCCAAGCGCCTGTGCGGCATCCTCAATCAGTATAAGTCCATGCTTCTTGCAAAGCGCAGCAAGCTCGGCCATTTTCGGTGCAGCCCACATTGGAATGACCACAACCGCTTTTGTGGCAGATGTAATGGCCTTCTCAACTTCCAGAGGATCAAGGTGATACGTTTCATCCAGCTCAACTGGAACAGGCACTGCTCCCAGAGCACTGATCGCCTCTATCGGGGCAATAAAGGTCCATGCTGTGGTGATAACCTCATCACCGGGCCCGATCCCCGCTCCTGCAAGTGCGCAATGAATTGCCGCTGTACCTGAAGAGACGGCGTGGGCATACTTGACACCCATCCATGCTGCAAATTTCTCTTCAAACTCTCTTGCCTTGTAGTTGCCGCCACCATAACGGTACAAGTTGACCTTTTCACGGCTGAAAAGCTCCTGAATTTCAGCCAGCTCTTCCCGCCCAATGAGTTCCGCTCCCGCCATAATATCTGTCCTGTTCGTTTAGGTTAATTGAAAAACAACTTCCAGCGCCGACTCCTCGGTAAATTCAACCGGATTGCCAGAAAATGATCCCTTCAGTGCTTCCGAAGCGTTATGCGCAAATTCTGCGGCATTGCCTTTTCCATATCCGTAGGGTGCAAGGTTTGGTATCTGCAACTGCTTGTAGAGTGCATTCATCTGTTCAAGCAGCTCTTCTGTAGCCTCTTTTGGTGAAGGGGTTGAGTGCATCGGGTTGAGGATGGCATACTTTTCGTAGCCATGAAGATAGTTGTAGTGCATCACCTCCTTGAGAAAGATAGCTCCGGCCATTCCATGAGGAACGCGGTGCTTGACGCCAAGATAATAGGCAAAGCCGTTGGTAGGGCCATCACCAGAGTTCATGAGGGCCGCTGTGCCGCAAACACTGCCAATGGCAAGGTCGAGCCGCGACTCTGCCCTGTCGAGCTGATTCTGCTGCAAGGCGTAAAAGGTGCGCTGGAACCCTTCAACTGAAAAAATCCTGCTCAGCGCGGTATGCCTGATAGAACCAAAACTGTCCACACAGTGCACAAGGCTGTCCATGGCCGAAGCTATTACACTCTCAATCGGAGCTGTCATGGAGAGTTGCGGGTCAATAACCGCTTTTTTGGGGAAATTCTTGCGGCTATTGATCCCAAGTTTGCGTCCCTCTGCCTCGTCAATAAAAACTGCATTATAGCTGACCTCAGCACCACTGCCCAGCAACGTCGGCACTGTGACAAGCGGCAGCGGATCGTTCACCCCTGAAGGGAATCCTTTGAGCGAGAGAGCGGGAACGGAGTTGGTCATGAGCAATGCAACTCCCTTGCCAAGATCAAGCGTACTGCCTCCGCCTATGGCAACGATCACGTCTGGCATATTGCCCCTGAAAAATTCTGCCACATTTTCGAGATGGGCATAAGTCGGTTCCCCGGCAAATTCATTGCAATAGAGTACCGCATTGGTATATACAGAGGTGAGGCTCTTCAGGACATCCTGAAAATAGCGGCTGCTGGCAACATTGGCATCATAAATGATCGCGGGTTTCTGCACCGACATCTGGGCCAGATGCTCGTTCAGCTTCAGCGCTTCGTTAACCCCGATAACAAGATCGGTGGATAAAAAAAAATTCATAAAAGAGGTAATCTAAAGGTTCTGTTAGTCTCCATCCTGTTCTGCCAGGTTTTTTTTATATAGGTAGTACTCAATTAAATCTATTTCCTCGAGAGTATCAATCTCCCAGGTCTGCCAAAACTCCATTTCATACACGGAGAGCTTTGCACCAATCCTGTTGTCGAAAGTAGCAAGAGTTTCGTGCGTAAAAATATAGATTGAGCCGTTCTCGATGAACTGCGTTGGCCGATCCTGACGCATTCCCCGATTGCGATAATCAAAGTTGACACTTGCCCACTTTCCTTCTCGCGATTCCCACAAGGTAAGGTCATCTGCTTTCGTCACCGAGATCAGCGAATCAGCCCCTTCACGACGAAAAACCTCCACCGCAGCATCAATATCACCAGGCTTCCGCAACGGTGAGGTTGCCTGCAGGAAGACAACCGTGCCGACAGCCATCTCGTACTCCAGTTCGATAACTCCGATAGCATGATGGATGGCTGACTCGGAACTTGCCTTGTCGCCGGAAAGTTCAGGTGGACGAACAATCACCTCCGCTCCGTACTCCCTGGCAATTGCAGCAATGACCAGGCTATCTGTAGAGACAAACACCTTGTCGATAGAGGTCGAGGCCAGTGCCTGCTGAATCGTCCAGGCAAGCAGCGGTTTTCCTGCTACAGAATGAATATTTTTTTCTTTCAGACCTTTCGACCCACCTCTGGCAGGAATAATTGCTACAGTATGCATAGAGAAAATGTTACGTTTTGGTTCAATCTTCTACCACCTGCCGACAGACATCCGCAATCATTCTGGCTGCGGAATTATTCTGGAGTGGAGTCAACGCTCGCAATACAGCAGGCTCCAGTCCACAATGCACCTCTTTATTAAGGGCTGAACCTACAAAAATAGTTGATGAAAACTGTGCAATCAGCATCTTTGAATTGGCAATCATCTCCTCTGTTTTGCCTTCACTGAAAACAAGGCTATCCGGCGCATAGTGCTCTATCTCTTTTTTTGCCCTTTCAGCATTTTCGTTGGGATGAAGCTTGAAAATCAGTTGATGCTCACCGGCCATCTCCAGATACTTCTCAATATTTTTCCGGCGATTTTCATAGATAAAGGTTTCCCGGTTGTCTGAGGTACAGACGAGCACGTAATCGTGGTGTGGAAAATCATTCCTGAGATACTGCGCGCAGTTGTCGAAGTTTGGAATGCTGGTCACCTCAATTTTGGCAGGGTTTATCCCCTTGCGAATAAAAAGATCGCGATACCCTTCACTGGCAACGCAAAATTTTTGGTACGCATCGGATAATCCGGTCATTGCCGTACCAGCAATCCAGCGTGGCATCCAGGAAAAATTTCTGGCAAGGTGGTAAAGTGCCGTTTCGGGCTCTGTCATTCCCTCCTGAACCAGGACAATCTTTTTACTCCGAATATGTTTCGGAACAATCAGGTCGGTACAAGTTACCACAAGGTCATAAGCATGAGCAAAACCGCCAATATCAAGCTGAAGGTGGTGAGAACGAAGATAATCAAGAGTCCGAAGAGAGCGCTTGCGACCCATGATGGTAAACTCAAGCAGACCCAGATCACTGGCAGCGCCAAGAAGACCATCACTGAAAAATGGGGAGAAATAGTGGTCATACCCGGTCAACCACCCCGCAATCTGATGCATCTGGGTGGTCTGATTCATTGAGCCGCAGATAAACAAGACTTTTTTCTTCATGATTCCACGGGGCTTACAGCGTCAGCATCATGCAGATGAACCCCCGAAAAAAACATCACTCCGTACCCGGTTGCATACCAGAACACCTCTTTCAGACGCCTCAACAGCACAAAAGCGCCACCGTAGGCAAGGACGTCAGGCATACCAAGCGCCTGAAAAAAGGCAAGATAACCAAGATCCTGCACCCCAAGTCCCGAAGGAATGAAAAAGAAAAGCGTACGAAGCATGGTAAGTGCTATGTCAATGGTGAGAACTTCCTGAAAAGTGATATTGACACCGAGAAGCCTTAATATGGTGTAACTTTCAATGGCAAGCGTTGACCAGGCAAAAAGATAGAGAAGCAATACAGGAAGCAACCTGCTGATACAGGTACCTCTGTAACTCTTCAACTCCTGGTCGGTATCAAGAAAACCAGACTCTTTTACAAGCAACCACTCCTTGACTTTTTTGAAGGGAACAAGCATCAGGAGCCTGTGAACATTCCGGGCAGCTTGTCCGTCAAGAAGCAGCAGAAGGAGAAAGAGAAACAGCAAAAATACCACAAAACCAATTGCAACAAGAATATATCCGAGCCCTTCAAATCCCAGCATCTTGAGAGAGACCGACTGCAGAAGTGAAAAACCGGCAACTGAACCAATAATGGTATAAATACCCTGTACCAAACCAAGCATAAGCTTGCGTACAGCAACACTTGCAACCCCTGACGGGATTGCAATTCCCATAAACCGGTTACACAGATAAGGACGCAGAGGTTCTCCCACGGCAACACCAGCCGGGAGCGTCATAGAGACAGTTTCAGCGATAACCTGTATTTTCAAAAGCTTGAAAAAGGGTATCGCCTTGATGCTCCGGGGAAAAACCTTTAGCCAGGCAAAAGTCTCAAGCAAATGAAGCGCGAGAAAAGGCAAAACAATCAAGATTGAGGCAAAACCAATCGACGAAATCAACTCAGCCGAGTGCTTCAGGTCGAGCTGTCTGAAAAGCCAGACAATCAGAATGATGCCAAGGGCAAGGCCAATATAACCAGTCCATGGAAAACTGGATTTTTTAGTCATTTGCATAAAAATCAGTAAAATAGAGCAAGAAAATAGTCCGAGGAGACACTGGAAGCCCGACTGAACAACGCATTATTTCTCAATCAACAGAATGAAGCGTGTCATGTTACGCAATGTCAACCAAGAACCGTCATGTACCTCAAGATAGCTCTTAATTCCTTCATATAAAAAGGGGGACTGGTAAGGGATAATTGCAGTGAAATAACAATAATTGATGTATCGTTTCTCCTCTGACAAAAAACAGAGGAGATGACTCTCCCCTGAAATGGTGGATAGGGCATAGCTGAATATGATTATAAAATATTCTCTTCTATCTCCTGATAGAATAAAACTGATATTCCGTTTTATACCGTTATGTTGGTATATTGCAAGGGCTCTGGATCTGTGTCTGGAGGAGTGTTTTCTGTGGAGTAATGCCCGTTTTATCAAAAAAGCTGTACTTATGACACTTTAACATCTTTTATGATGGGACTTATCAATCCTGACTTTCAGACACTGACGGAACTTTTTTCCTCAGTTTTTACCCATTACCGGGAAGATCCAGCGAAATTTCCATTTGCAAGAAAGATTGATGGAGTCTATAACCCCATATCATATCGGGAATTTGAGGGTGATGTCACCACTTTTGCGGCATTTCTCAAACACAATGGTATCACCACCAAAGATCGAGTCGCCATTCTGTCAGAAAACAGACCAGGGTGGTATCTCTCAGATATGGCTATCTTGAGCATCGGCGCAATCAATGTGCCACTCTACCCTTCTCTCCCACCCAATCAGATTGAATACATTCTCAAAAACTGTGGAGCCAAAGCTGTTGTGGTCTCAAACATGCTCCAGCTTGGGAAAATTCTTTCAATACAGAAAAACCTTTCAGAGTTAACTCTGGTGGTTATCATGAACCGCCTTGAAGAGGTTATTGAGAATGTTTTAGACCTGAACGAGGTGAAAAGAGAGGGTGAAACAATTCTTGTCAGACAGCCATTCATTCTGGATGGCACCATTGTCAACCCTGACGATGTTGCAACCATTATTTACACATCCGGAACAACCGGACTTCCCAAAGGAGTGATGCTCACCCATCGGAATATCTGTGAGAATGTCAAATCCTGTTCATCGGTTATCCGTCTTGATGATTCCGATCGTGGCCTCTCCTTTCTCCCCCTTTCCCATGCTTATGAACGAACCGGTGGCTATTATCTGCTGTTTGCCTGTGGAGCAAGTATATACCTTGCCGAAAGCGTTGAAACCATATCGCTCAATATGACAGAAGCTCAGCCAACGATCATGTTTACGGTGCCAAGGCTTTTTGATCGTATCAAATCAGGAATTCTGAAGCAGATTTCAACTCAGAGCGCCTTAAAGCAAAAAATCTTTTTCTGGGCTCTGAAAACGGGCGAAAAATACCACAATGAGCTCAATACTCAAGGAGATGCGTCGCCACTGCTCGCCGTCCAGCATACACTGGCAAAACAACTTGTCTACAACAAGATAAAGAACAAGTTTGGAGGACACCTGCGCTATTTTGTTTCAGGCGGGGCTGCTCTGCCACAAAAAATCGGGGAATTTTTTCAGGCGCTTGATATCCGTATCCTTGAAGGATTTGGTTTGACTGAAACAGCACCAGTCACTCATGTTAACCGCCCTGAAAAAATTAAATATGGTACTGTTGGCAGAGCCGTTGACAACGTCGATGTCATGATTGCGCCTGATGGTGAAATACTGCTCAAGGGACCCAATATCATGAAGGGGTATTGGAATGATGAGGCAGCTACCCGCGAGGTTATCAAAGATGGCTGGTTTCACTCAGGAGACATAGGAGAGATCGATCGGGATGGCTATCTGACAATAACTGACCGTAAAAAACATATCATCGTCACAACCGGCGGTAAAAATATTGCTCCCGGGCCAATCGAGAACCTGATCTCCGAAAGCGACTTCGTCGATCAGGTCATTGTCGTCGGTGAAAAGCGTCCATTTCTGATTGCGCTTATTGTACCTGACTTCACAGCGCTTCAAGAATTTGCTGGTGCTGAAAAAATAACATACTCAACAATCAAGGAGTTGATTGAGCATAAAGAGGTTCTGCAGATTTACGAAAAGCTGTTGCGCAATATCTCAAAACATCTCGCTACCCATGAAAAGATACGCAAGTTTCTGTTGGTAGATGTCGCGTTTACCATTGATAACGCTCAAATGACGCCAACATTCAAACTCAAGCGAAAAATCATTTCTGCCAAGTATGCAACCGAGATTGACAAGATGTATAAAACCTTCAACACGGTCTATAATACAGAGTAATATATGCCGCAAGGGTACCGACAAGCTCGATCCGGGGTTTATCCCCCTTTTATTTTCCAGCCGCTATGGGTGGGTTGCCTGGTGTCCGCGTGCTGTTCAAGTAACCCCTCCTGAACAAGTTCACCAAGAATCTCATCAAGACTCCATGGACAATCGGCATATTTTTCCTCAAGTTCCTCAAGGAACATCACCTCAGCATGAATAAGCTCTTTGACAAGTTGCCCCCTGTACCACCGTTTTGAACCAGAAAATTTAGATTGCCTTGTCAACGGACGGATTCCTGTCTTTTTACTCGTCAGATGAAGTGCACCATAATCCATAAGAGCATTATGCCACTCACGACTTTGGCCGCAAGGAAGAGTTGTGTCGGCCATCTGTTGCAACATGGCGACTGAAACATCTTCAGGAAGGCCGAATTCATGGATGATAATTCGACGGATATTGGTGTCGACTGCCGCAAGATCAGCATTGTCGGCAAACACCGGAATAGAGCGGGAGGTATACTCACCGATGCCAGGAAGTCTCTTCAGGAGTTCGGGCTCTGATGGCACAACCCCTCCATAGTGCTCTGTGATGATTGAGGCACACCGATGCAGACGAACAGCTCTGGAATTGTAACCCAGGCCACTCCAGAGGGCAAGCACCTCTTTTAAGGGAGCTGATGCAAGATGAATAACATCAGGAAAATTTTTCAGCCAGGCATCGAACCGTGGAACAACCCTCTCCGCCTGTGTCTGCTGAAGCATGATCTCACTGACCATGACGGCATACCGGTCTGTAGTCTCCCGCCAGGGGAAACTCCTTCGGTTCAGCCGATAAAAATCGAAAATCTTCTGCCGGAAAAGCTCAATATTGCTGATAAGCTCCATAGTGCTGGAAGGTAGCAGGTAGAGGGCAGACCCCGGCAGCGCAGAGGCATGTCGGGGCTACCAATAACCATCAGATCTTCTCTACGATCTTGCGTTCCTTGACTTTCAATGCCGCCTTGCCTGTACGTTTGCGAAGGTAGAAAAGTTTTGCTCTTCTTGCTTTGCCGTGCTTGACGACAGTAACACTTTCGATATTGGGTGAATTGACAGGAATGATCCTTTCAACACCGACACCGTGAGAAATTTTACGCACTGTGATGGTCTTGTTCCCACCAGCTCCCCTGTCGCTGATAACAACACCCTCAAAAGCCTGAAGCCTCTCCTTCTCACCCTCAATTACCTTCAACTGTATCTTGATGGTATCGCCCGGCCTGATTTCCGGAAAATCCGTAACCGCCTGGGTGGCTTCAACTAACTTGATTAACTGATCCATGACAACAACTTATTTACGTTATGTTTTCTTTAATTCTTAAAACCCTCGTTATCGAGAAGATCTGGCCTGCGCTCTCTTGTTCGCATGAGAGCATTTTCATGGCGCCACTGTTCAATCTTTACATGATGACCTGTCAACAAAACATCAGGAACTTTCATCCCCCTGAACTCTGCTGGTCGAGTATAATAGACTGAGTCAAGGAGCCCTGTCTGAAAAGAGTCAGTCAAAGCCGATTCACTGTCGCCAAGAACACCAGGTATCACCCTCACAAGCGCATCCATAAGAAGCAGCGCGGGTATCTCTCCACCTGAAACGACAAAATTCCCAATAGAGATCTCCATAGTAATCAGGCTCTGCCGGATCCGTTCATCAACTGCCTTATAATGGCCACAGAGAATAATCAGATTGTGCATCCTTGAAAGCCTGTTCGCCATAGACTGCTCAAACATCACACCATCAGGCGAAAGAAAAATCACCGCGTCGTACTCTCTTTCAGACTTCAGTCGCTCAACGCAGGCAAAGAGCGGCTCCGGCCTGAGCACCATACCCGCACCTCCACCATAAGGTGAATCATCAACCTGTTTGTACTTTCCAAGCCCATAGTCATGCAAATTATGAACATGAATCTCAGCATGCTGTTTCCTGCGAGCAATGCCAAGCAATCCAATGTCAAGCGGCGAATCAAAAAAACCGGGAATGACAGAGACAAGATCAATTCTTACTGCATCCATGACTTCAAGAGGCATCAACAGAGCTTACAGGCAAAACCATTCACAAAAACTCATCATATCTTGGAACAACCATAAACCGTTCCACAAGATTGAACTCTTCAACAAACTCTTCTATCGCAGGCAGGAGAACCTTTTTTTCCCCAACCAGAACCTCATACACCTCATGGGCTGGCATTCTGATAACATTGGTCACCATACCAACCCCTCTGCGATCACGGTCAAGAACCTTCATTCCAATGATTTCATGAAGATAAGCCCTTTTCTCTGGCTGAGGCATAAGCTGATGGGCCTCAACGAACAAGCTCCAGCCAACGAGCAGCTCAGCTTTTTCAACAGAGTCCACTCCCTCAAACATCAACCACGCAAATCCAGAGCCAAGAGTAGCCTTTTTCACCGTTAACCGTTCAAAAGCATCGACTGACCTTCCCGCAAAATAATCTCTTCGAGAAAGAAAACTATCAGGAAAGTCGGTAACAATCTCAACCTTTACCTCACCCTGCAAGCCTCTTGGCTTGAGAATGACTCCTGTCTGATAAAGCTCCACCCTCTCCCTCACTCAGAAAAAGTGATTATGCCTCTCCACTTGTGGCCGCTTTCGCTTCAGCCTCTTTTTTGGCAGTGCGGCGACGCGACTTTACAAGCAGCCCTTTCTGGCGACGAGCAATTTGACGCTCCTGCCACTTTTCCATCTCAACAGAAATCTCAGCTTCACTACGCCCCATACTCTTCAGCCGGAGTTCATAAAGTAATCCTGTGGTGCGAATAAGGCTGTTCACGGTTGCTGTAGGCTGTGCACCTGTCTGTATCCAATAAGCGATACGATCTTTTTTAATGGTGACAGCGTGGGGTTTGGCGGTTGGCTGATAATGGCCAACAACTTCCAGAAATTTGCCATCCCTCGGCGAGCGTGCATCGGCCACGACAATCTGGTATACCGGCAATTTTTTTCTTCCTGCTCTCTTCAGTCTAATCTTTACCAAGGCTAAAATATTTTATGAGTTAATGTTTACTGGTAACAACCGAAATGTAATCTAACGTTTTAAAAACTTTTCAAGTGCAAGATTCTGGGAAGTAATTTTTCTGCCGGACTGCGACAGCTTTGAAACCGAACGCATCATCTTTTTCATCTCCCCAAACTGTTTGAGCAGAAGATTAACCTCCTGCACTTTTGTGCCACTGCCTCGGGCAATGCGCTGACGACGACTTCCATTAATAATGTCAGGATTTTTTTTCTCCTGCTTTGTCATGGAGTTGATCATCGCCTCAATAGGCTTAAAATCAAGGTTTTCAAGATCCTGCTTTGGCACCATCTTGTTCAGCCCAGGCACCATCTCAATCAGCCCCTGAATAGAACCCATCTTTTTAAGCTGCTGCAACTGGTCGAAAAAGTCGTTGAGATCAAACTCATTCTTCATCAACTTTTTCTGCATCTCGACAGCTTTTTCAAGATCGAGATTTTCCTGCGCTTTTTCAACAAAACTGACAATATCGCCCATACCAAGAATCCTCTGGGCCATACGATCCGGGTAGAAGATATCAAGATCATCAACCTTCTCACCAATACTGATAAATTTTATCGGCTTTTCGACCACCTGACGGATGGAGAGCGCAGCGCCACCCCTGGAATCACCATCAAGCTTGGTCAGAACAACACCATCAAAATCAAGCTGGTCATTGAACGCTTTGGCGGTATTAACAGCCTCCTGGCCCATCATCGAATCAACAACAAAAAGCAGCTCGTCCGGCTTCAGCGCATCCTTCAGCGCCTCTGCCTCTGCCATCATCTTCTGATCAATCTGCAGTCGTCCAGCGGTATCAACGATAACGACATCTTTTGCTGCCGACCGGGCAGCCTCCAGCCCCAGAAGGGCTGCCTTCATGGCATCCTGCTCTTCAATGGAGAAAACAGGAACATCCACCTGGGCCCCCAGCGCTTTAAGCTGATCAATCGCCGCCGGGCGATAGACATCAGCCGCAACAAGCATCGGATTTTTCCCGCTCTTCTTGAGGCGCAGGGCAAGTTTTGCACAGAAGGTTGTCTTTCCGGAACCTTGCAACCCAGCAACCATGATGATTGCTGGAAGTTTCTTTGGAGAAAGGTTCAATGGCTTCTGCTCTCCACCCATCAGATCGGTCAGTTCGTCATAAACGATTTTCACAATCATCTGCGCAGGAGAGACGCTTTTGATAACCTCCTCACCAAGAGACTTCTCTCTTATATCTTCAATTAATTTCTTTGCTACCTTATAGTTAACGTCAGCGCCAAGCAGAGCGCGCTTGATGTCGCGCATCGCAAGACCAATATTGATCTCATTGATGGTGGCCTGACCTGCCAGTTTTTTAAAGGTGGCCTCTAATTTATCACTTAAACTATCGAACATTGGTTCCCGCTTTTTTCATATAAAGCTTAAAAATGCTTAGCTTTAATTATAACAAAAAATAGCAGAAAATAAAAGGATACAATCATATCTTCATTGCTGACCAAGGTTTTTACCGCTTTTTAGAAGAATTGGCACTGAACACATAAACAAAACAGGCAAATTATGGGAGCCAGCTCAATAGAAACCACTCTTCACTCTTTTCGCAGCAAGCGAATTGCCGTCATTGGCGACATTATGCTCGACAACTATATTTTTGGTCACGTTTCGCGTATTTCTCCTGAATATCCGGTTCCTGTGGTTGATGTCACCCATGAGGATCACCGGCTGGGAGGAGCTGCAAATGTTGCGCTCAACACGCTCGCACTCGGTGCTAAAACCATATTGATTGGCATTACCGGGGCTGACCACAACAGGGATCTACTCCTTGAACTTTTCCGCAGTCGAGGCCTTGCTACTGATGGACTGATCTGCGATCCATCGAGACCAACCACCTCCAAGACAAGAATCCTGTCGCAAAACCATCATATAACAAGGATTGATGTTGAAAGCAGAAGGGAGATTGATGATGCCATTGAGCGTGAGATTCTTAACTCCCTTGAGTCGGTTGTCAACTCAATTGATGCGGTGATCCTCGAAGACTACAACAAAGGGCTTCTCAGCGCACCACTCATCAAAAAAATCATTGCTTCAGCAAAAGCTAATAATGTACCTGTTCTTGTCGACCCGAAACATCAGAATTTTTTTGCCTATAAAGGGTGTACTCTCTTTAAGCCGAATCTTTCAGAGATGGCAGCATCACTTGGCATCTTGCTGAACAATAACGACGGGGAGGTAGAAGAGGCATGCCTCCTGCTTCAGCAAAAAATTCGGGCTGATACCATTATTGTTACAAGAAGCGACAAGGGTATGACGCTCTACAACGGCTCATTTACCCACATCGCAGCAACCTCTCTGGAGGTTGCTGATGTCTCTGGCGCCGGAGACACCGTCATAGGAGTTCTTGCACTCGGCGTAGCTTCGGGTGTCGACATTGTGATGAATGCAACCATAGCCAACCTTGCCGCAGCAACTGTCTGTCAGGAGGTGGGCGCTGTGCCTGTCAAATCAGAAAAACTCATCAAGGCGTTTCAGGATCATCTTCAATAATTGAGATATGCTGCTCCAGCTCTTTCGGCCATGGCGGGTTGTAGGATGTGTCATTTAAAAGAGCCCTCAGGTTGTTCAGTGAGTAGAATGGCACCTCAAACAACCCCGCATTACTGACAGGAGCTGGCACATCCTTGCCTGGATCAAGGTGCATCACAAAGGTGACATGCACCAGGCCATGACCGTTCGGGGTAAAGACCCAAATCCCCGTTGCATGTTGAACCCGATGATACTTCGGATTAACCGGCAGATAATCCGGCTCCTCCTTCATGGTCAGCGAAATGGCATTCCCCCCCGCCGACACCAGCCAGGAACGCATGATCACCTCTCTCTGTTGCAGTGGCCATGGGGTATCAATAACCTGGCGCATAACATATTCAGTATTATCATTTGCTTCAAGCACCTCCATTTCGGCAAGATGATGAACCCAGCGATTGAAGTTTGCCATGTCATGAAAAAGGCTGATCAGCCTTTTCAAAGAGACCTGTAACTCAAGTTCTCCCTTGAAACCATAAATATCTGAGCCGCTTACCCTGGAAGAAAATATCTTGATCCCTTTATGTTCGACACGAAACTCCCAGTTCCCATTCAGGATTGATGCTACATCCATGCTCTCTTATATGTAATTGTTGAGCCGACCGCCAGAAAATCAAAAAAATCACTCCGTCACGAACTTTTCATAATGCTGAATCACATCACTGGCTGATTGTATAAACGGAGCATCAACCGGAGTCAGGTACTTTTCCTTCTTGACCATTTCACGTAAATTGACAAGCGTGTGATAGGGTGTATCGATAACTGCGATATTGGCAAGCCAGGAGGGAATCTCTCCACCGGGTTCGATATGAAGACGGAAAACAACCCTGCACTGCTTCTCTGAAAGCGGGATAATGTTCCAGGCACCCTCAAGCTCAGGCACACGAACGTACTTGTCGTTATTTGGAAGGAAGTTCGCCATACACTCAAGCTTGATAAAGATCTCGGATGTTTCGGGATCCGTATACCCTTGTGAGCGTGTGATGATTTCACGGTCAGAAACAGGCCAGGGAGCGCTGACAAGCTGATAGACGATTCGGCCTTCATTTTCTGACAACTCCTGCAGCACACGCATCTCCCTTGTTTTCCAGACCCACTCCGTGGCAACCTCGACATCATAGAGAAGACTCATAACGGCATGTTGAGGTGCATCAATGGTTGCAACAGCAACAAACGAGAGAAAATCAGAGCTTGGAACAGGACAGGTAAATATTTTCAGCCAGTCATTATGGAGACGCAACGTACAGGTAGCGTCATGAATCTTTTCGAATAACGACATGATAATCCAGGTTAATGTTTAAAAAAAATGGAATCAAGGCAGACTGACCGGCACCGTTATCGCTATCTTGACCACTGGATCACCATTCAGGACAACGAACCTGATCTGCCCTTCGGGGCCAAAAAGATGATGGGCAATCTTCGATTTTACGGTACGCACAATATATTTTCTCTCACGGATAAAACCAGCCCTGTCAAAGAGAATTTTTCTTGCCTTGCATGTTTTCATGAGAAGAGCTTCAAAGCCGCTCTCTTCACTATATTCGGCAATAAAGCGTGCCATTGAGTTCCGGTAGCCCTGAGCCAAACTGTGAGGATCATCAAGAAGAGTGCGTGCCATATCATCAAGCGTACCTGACTGGGAAAGCTCCTGATAAAAAGGAGAGTGCAGTTTTCCTGTAACCCAAAAATCAGGAATAATACCACCGGCATCCCTAAGCGCTGCCAGTTTACCCTGACCCTTCTCGTCGCCCTTGAGCGATCTCAGCAAGAGAGGAAGAGATGAGGTCTTGTAGACAGAGAGGTCGCTGTTTCTCAGATAGAGCAGACTATCCGGGTTCGCAAAGAGCTTCCGGGGAAGAATATCTTTCATTGCCTCCTGATAATAGTGCTCGCGGCCTGCGATGCCCTTTCGATAGAGTCGCTGGATCTGCCTGCCCGAAGGAGTATAATAACGGGAGACTGTCAATCGAATTGCAGAGCCATCCGCAAACGGAAGTTGACGCTGCACCAGTCCTTTGCCGAAGGAGAGTTCACCGACAACAACCGCCCTCTTGTTGTCCTGCAATGCTCCGGCAAGAATTTCGGATGCCGAGGCGCTCCCTTTATCAACAAGCACAATGACCTCGCCTTTCTCATAACCATCCCCGGACTTTGCAACATACCGGCCATTCTCCTCCCCGCCCCTGCGACTTTTTGTATAAACGATCAACTGCCCCCTGGTCAGGAACTCATCGGCTACCTCTACCGCCTGCTCAAGAAAGCCGCCTGGATTTCCACGCAGATCAATGATGAGCCGACCCATACCCTCTTTTTTCAGGAGAGCTAGCGCCATGCGAAACTCATCAGCCGTCGTAGCAATGAAACGGCTCAATAGGATATAGCCGGTGCGATTAT
>SZYA01000008.1 GCA_005843815.1 Chlorobium sp. | reverse complement strand
AAAGACCTGCCAGCCGATCGGTGCCATGTATGCTGCGCTCGGTATTCATGGCTGTCTGCCTCACAGCCATGGCTCACAAGGGTGTTGCTCCTACCACAGGAGCACCCTGACCCGCCACTACAAAGAGCCTGTTATGGCGGCTACAAGTTCTTTCACTGAAGGTGCTTCGGTGTTCGGTGGCCAGGCAAACCTTCTTGCAGCCATTGACACCATCTTCGCGGTCTATGAGCCCGATGTCATTGCGGTGCACTCAACCTGCCTCAGCGAAACCATCGGTGATGACTTGCAGCAGATGACAAGAAAAGCTCGGGATGACGGTAAAATTCCGGAAGGCAAGTATGTGATTTATGCCAGCACACCAAGCTTTATCGGTTCGCACGTCACCGGCTACGCGAATATGGTGAGCGGTATGGCGACACAATTTGCAGAATCAACCGGTGTCAAAAAGAGCCAGTACAACATTATTGCAGGGTGGATGGAGCCTTCGGATATGCGCGAAATCAAACGCCTTGCAAAAGTGATGGGCATCAACATTGTGCTCTTTCCAGACACTTCAGACGTTCTTGATGCACCGCAGACGGGCAAACATGTTTTTTATCCGAAAGGCGGCACAACGGTGGATGAGCTGAAGAGCAGCGGCGACAGCATTGCTTCACTGGCGCTCGGAAGCGTCAGCGCTGAGCCTGCGGCAATCGCGCTTGAAAAGAGGTGTAAAGTGCCATTCGAAACGCTCGACATACCCATCGGCCTTACAGCAACTGACCGCTTTATCATGGCTATCAGCAAGGTTGCTGGAGTAGCGGTGCCCGATGAGATTACGGCTGACAGAGGACGACTGGTGGATATCATGTGCGACATGGAGCAGTATCTGCATGGCAAGCGGGTTGCGCTTTTCGGTGACCCGGATCAGCTTTTGCCGCTCACCGAGTTCCTGCTCGACCTGAACATGAAGCCAGTGCATATCGTCAGCGGCACGCCAGGCCAGCGGTTTGAGAAGCAGATGCGCCAACTGCTTGACGAGAGGTCACCGGAGACAAACTTCAAGAGTGGGCTGCAGGCGGACATGTTCCTGTTGCACCAGTGGATGAAGAACGAGCCTGTTGACCTGCTGATCGGGAACACTTATGGCAAGTACATGGCTCGTGACGAAGATATTCCGTTCATCAGGTTCGGCTTCCCGATCCTCGACAGAATCGGCCACAGCTACTTCCCGAATATCGGGTACAGTGGCAGCCTGAGACTCCTCGAAAAAATTCTGAATGTGATAATGGATCGACAGGATCGTGATGCGCTTGAAGAAAAGTTTGAGCTGGTGATGTAAGAGAAGAAAGGATGAATGATGAATGGTGAATGATGAAAAATGGTGCACCTGCGGGGTATGTAAAACAATTGGTTTTCAGCCCCGAAGGGGCATCATAAGGGTACAAAAGGGAGCAGATCCCACAACAATATTTTAAAGGTATGGCTATGGAACAGATTGGGATTCTTGAGGGAAGAGAGAGGCATGTGCTGGAGAAAAATAGTGGTGTAGCTCAAGCTGATATCGCTTGTGACACCTCCAGCCTTTCCGGATCGGTGAGCCAGCGTGCCTGCGTCTTCTGCGGTTCAAGGGTTGTACTTTATCCCGTAGCTGATGCCATTCATCTGGTTCACGGGCCTATCGGATGTGCAGCATACACCTGGGACATTCGTGGAGCAGTCTCTTCAGGGCCGGAGCTCCACCGTTTAAGTTTTTCGACCGATCTGCAGGAGATGGATGTTATTTACGGCGGTGAAAAAAAACTCTACAAGTCGCTGATTGAGCTGATTGAGCAGTACAAACCCAAAGCTGCCTTTATATACTCGACCTGTATTGTTGGCCTTATCGGTGATGATATTGAGGCTGTCTGCAAAAAAGTGGCACGGGAGACAGGGATTCCGGTACTCCCAGTCCACTCTGAGGGTTTTAAAGGCACAAAAAAAGATGGCTACAAAGCCGCCTGCCATGCGCTGATGAAACTGATCGGCACAGGATCAACTGAGGATATCAGCAAATACAGTATCAACATTCTCGGCGAATTCAACCTTGCCGGTGAAGCGTGGATTATAAGGCAATACTATGAAAAAATGGGGATTGAGGTTGTCGCGACCCTGACCGGCGACGGACGTATCGATGCCGTACGACGTGCTCATGGCGCAACGCTCAATGTGGTGCAGTGTTCAGGCTCAATGACCTGGCTTGCCAAAGAGATGGAGGAGAAATACGGGATTCCCTACATCCGTGTCTCCTATTTCGGAATTGAGGATATGTCGAAATCGCTCTATGATGTGGCCGTCAAATTTCCTGACCGGCCAGATATCATGGAAGCGGCAAAGCAGATTGTCAGTGATGAGGTGAAAACACTCTACCCTTCACTGCAGAAGTTCAAAAAAGCACTGACGGGCAAAAAGGCGGCCATTTATGTTGGTGGCGCATTCAAGACCTTTTCGCTCATCAAAGCGCTCCGTTCTATTGGAATGTCTGTCGTACTGGCAGGTTCACAGACCGGCAATCAGGATGATTATGCCAGACTCAGGGAGATGTGCGATGAAGGAACCGTGATTGTGGATGATTCCAACCCTGTCGAGCTTTCGAAATTTATCCTTGAAAAAGGGGCCGACCTGCTTATCGGCGGTGTCAAAGAGCGGCCAATCGCCTTTAAGCTTGGTATCGGCTTCTGCGACCACAACCATGAGAGGAAGATCCCTCTCGCCGGATTTATCGGCATGTACAATTTTGCACTGGAGGTCTATCAATCGGTCATGAGTCCGGTATGGCAGTTCGCTCCAAGAAAAGGAGGCTCCCTATGAAACACGAACACGCAAAAACAGCAACCCAGAACGCCTGCAAGCTCTGCAACCCTCTCGGTGCCTGCCTTGCCTTTCGAGGGATAGAGAACTGTGTCCCATTCCTGCACGGCTCCCAGGGGTGTGCAACCTATATACTACGTTACCTGATAAGCCATTATAAAGAGCCTATTGATATTGCATCATCAAACTTTCATGAGGAGACTGCCGTTTTTGGTGGCAGCCATAACCTGAAAATCGGCCTGAAAAACGTCAGCGAGCAGTACAAGCCCGATGTCATTGGGATAGCGACCACCTGTCTGAGCGAAACCATTGGTGACGATGTGCCAATGATCCTGAGGGAGTACAAGAAGGAGTTCAAAAACGGCTCACCCATGCCGATCATGATCCATGCGTCAACACCAAGCTATCAGGGGAGCCATATCGATGGATTTCATGCTGCTGTCCACGCCACGGTAAAAGCTCTGGCGGAAAAAATGCCACAGCAGAGGCTGATCAACCTTTTTCCGAACATGGTCTCGCCTGCTGACTTGCGCTATCTCAAGGAGATTCTTGGCGATTTTGGAGTGCCGTACATGATGCTGCCTGACTATTCCCAAACCATGGATGGCGGACCATGGGGTGAGTACCACCGTATACCTCCGGGAGGCACACCAGCAAGCGCCATTGCAACGGCAGCCAGTGCAACGGCAAGTATTGAGTTTGGTTCAACAATTGAAGCCTCCAAATCGGCGGCCGGATATCTGGATATGATGTTTGGCGTACCGGCCTGGCATCTCCCCCTGCCGATTGGCATCAAGGGAAGCGACAAATTTTTCAGCCTCCTCGAAACGCTTACTGGAGAAAACCGAGCTGAAAAGTATGAAGATGAACGTCGCCGGCTTGTGGATGCCTATGCCGATGGCCATAAATATGTTTTTGACAAGAGAGTGATCATCTACGGTGAAGAGGATCTGGTGGTCGGTATGACCGCTCTCTTGAGGGAGATTGGTATGGTACCGGTACTCTGCGCCTCGGGTGGAAAAAGTGGACTGCTGAAAAAACGGATTGAGGAACTTGTCCCTGACATGGACGAACTCGGTATCAAAGTACGTGAGGGAGTTGACTTTGTCGATATTGAGGATGAAGCAAAAATTCTTCAACCCGATTTTCTTATCGGTAACAGCAAGGGCTATACCATGTCAAGAAAAAACTGTATACCGCTGCTCCGGCTTGGCTTCCCGATTCACGATCGTTTCGGTGGACAGAGGATGCATCATCTTGGCTACCGTGGCACCCAGGAACTCTTTGATCGAATAGTCAACACCGTTATCGAACAACGGCAGAATGCTTCATCAATCGGCTACACTTATATGTAAGGGAGGATATTATGACACTGAAAATTGCAAACCACCCCTGTTTCAACGATGCGTCCCGCCACAAGTTCGGGCGTATACACCTCCCTGTTGCGCCGAAATGCAATATACAGTGCAACTATTGCAGCCGTAAATTCGACTGCATGAACGAGAACAGGCCCGGTGTCACCAGCAAGCTGTTGTCACCAAAGCAGGCTTTGTACTACCTCGATCAGGCGATGATTCTCTCGCCAAACATTGCTGTAGTAGGAATAGCCGGCCCGGGAGATCCCTTTGCCAATCCGGATGAAACGATGGAGACACTCCGACTGGTTCGGGCAAAATATCCAGAGATGCTGCTCTGCGTGGCAACCAACGGGCTTGATCTGCTCCCGTATATTGATGAGCTGGCCCAATTGCAGGTGAGCCACGTCACCATCACCATTAACGCCATCGATCCCGAAATTGGCGCTGAAATTTATGCCTGGATAAGGTACAAGAAAAAAATGTATCGCGGTATTGATGCGGCAAAACTGCTCATCAAGAACCAGCTTGAGGCGCTGAAACGACTCAAAGAGGTTGGTCTTACCGCCAAGATAAACTCCATTATCATTCCAGGAGTAAACGATACGCACGTCATCGCCGTCGCGTCAAAAGTGGCTGAGCTGGGTGCCGACATCCTCAACTGTCTCCCCTACTACAACACCAGGGAGACTGTTTTTGAAAATATTGATGAACCCTCCGTGGAGATGGTCACCGAAATCCAAAAGGCGACCAGTGCTTTTCTGCCGCAGATGAAACACTGCTCACGCTGTCGGGCTGATGCAGTGGGCATTATCGGCGAAATCAACACGGAAGAGATGATGCAGAAACTGGCTGAAGCGGCGGCTCTACCGAGCAACCCGACCGAGTGCAGGCCATATATTGCCGTCAGCAGCATAGAGGGCGTACTGATCAACCAACATCTTGGCGAAGCCGATCGCTTTTTGATTTACGGTATGGATGACAACGGAGAGTGCATGTTGGTCGACTCAAGAACTGCACCACCGGCTGGCGGAGGAAAAGAGCGATGGGAGGCTCTGGCCGACACCCTGAAAGACTGCCGCACCCTGTTGGTGAATGGCGCGGGCGACTCGCCAAAAAAAGTTATGACCGCGCACGGCATTGAGGTGCTTGTCATTGAAGGTGTGATAGAGGAAGCTGTACATGGCCTCTTTACCGGGCAGGATCTGAAACACCTGATCAAGAGCAGTCAGATTCACGCCTGCGGATCAAGCTGCTCCGGCACGGGAGGGGGGTGTGGGTGAGGAGAGGATGTTCAAAGTTCAAGGTTCAAGGTTGAATGCTGGATATCAGATGACGAATAAGGTATGTGCTACGTGTCAGGTGGCTGAGCGGAGTCGAAGCCAAACCAATTAGGTAAGCCCTATTTATTAACATTAACTCTGGAGAAATAACAAATGGACAAACCAAAGCATCACATTCTGGTCTGCGCGAGTTTTCGGGCGCAGGGGACACCGCAGGGTATTTGCCACAAAAAGGAGTCGCTGAGCCTGATTCCGTACATTGAAAGCGAGCTCTCTGATCGCGGCATGACCGACGTTACCGTATCAGCAACAGGCTGCCTGAATCTTTGTGAGAAAGGGCCTGTGCTTGTTGTCTATCCCGAGAGCTTTTGGTATGGGGAGATTGACAGCGAGGAGAAAATTGACGAAATTCTTGATGCTCTCGAAGAGGGTGAGGCGTGCGAAGCGCATTTGATTAACTGAGTACTCCGGTGTACCGGATACCTTTTGAGTTACACAAGGTATCCGGTACATTTAGAGAAAGAAATACTGAATCAACTACCCCGCCGCACAGAACTACGGGATGTAAGTTCATGTTTAGGAATTTCTTCATGAAACACAGCTTCGAGGAATATATCCAATAGCAATTCGAGTTTTTCATAGGTCACATAAGGCAATAATACCCTGACTCCAGTCAAAAACGGCAAAACACCCACTCTACTGCCAGCCGTTCACCATCTTGAATATCTCCCTGTCGCCGATCGGCACCGGAACTGATGCTATGGGGTCATCCTGAACAAGTGTGTCGGCAATCTCGTTGTATGGTACAAGACACTCCGCTTTCCCCTCGGTCTCCTCCATGGCAAACATGGTTTTGCCTGCAAAACGGCTTTTGCGGATCAGTTCGTGATAGGGGACTTTGGCGAGGAGCCTGGTGCCCACTTTTTCGGCAAACTGATCGAGCATGTTGGTGCCTCCACCGGTGGTGTAATCAACTCGGTTGGCAACAATACCGGCAAGTTTCACCTTGTAGCGAACACTCTTCTGCTGAATGGCCATACAGAGGCGATTGGCTGCAAAGATGCTGTCGAAGTCGTTAGTGGCAATGATGATGGCATAGTCGGCGTAGTTGAGCGGAGCGCTGAAACCTCCACAGACAACGTCGCCAAGCACATCAAAAAGGATAACGTCATATTTATCGTACAGGCCAAGCTCCTGAAGCAGGGTAACGGATTCACCGACAACGTAGCCACCGCAGCCGCTTCCTGCAGGAGGACCGCCAGCTTCGAGGCAGTCAATACCAGCAAATCCTGTTTCGATAATATCCTCGGGGCTCAGCTCCTCATGATGAAAATCTACCTCTTCAAGAGCTTCAATAACAGTTTTCTGCAATTTTCCGGTAATGGGAAAGGTGCTGTCGTGTTTGGGATCGCAGCCAATTTGCAGCACTTTGGCCCCCTTCAGGGCAAGCGCCGCCGAAATATTTGCACTGGTAGTGCTTTTTCCAATGCCCCCCTTGCCATAAACCGCCAAAACTAAACTCATAATAGGTAACTGAAGAATGTGATTGATAGAAAAATCTTATCCGCCAAGCGACTCTTTGGCTTTTCGGAATACGTCAACGGTGACCACAGGCTCGCCTATACTGCGAGCAAAGGTGTCAGTGTTCTTTCTCACCTTTTTGCGAACGAAAAACGGCACCTTTTTGAGCATGGTTTCAGCCTCATCACTCCATTTCATCTCACCATCGTCAGGAAGATCGGTAACCTCAGACCCAACCGTTTCAGAAGCCTGCTCGTTACTGTCGGACGGGGCAACATCTCCCTCTACGGAAGAAGCGCCCTCCTCATACTCCAGACCGGCATCACCGAAAAAGTCGATGAGGTGCTTTTCGAGGCCAAGTTTGCAGGAGAGATAGACTCTGTCAGCAATAACATCAGCGCCGGCAAAACCAAAAAACGGGTAGTAACCGAGCAGATGGTTTTCAATATGGGTTGGAGGGCAGACCACCATGCAGGGCACATCAAGCTTGCGGCAACTGTGGCGCTCCATCTGTGTTCCGCAGACCAGATCAGGCATCTCATCTTCAATAACCTGAGCTACATCCTGAAAGCGATCGGTTACCATAAGCGCACCTGGAAGGTATCCCTCAAGCTCTTTGCGTACCCAGTCGGCATGCTGCTCAAGATAGGTTCCTGCTCCTATAATCTGCATACCGAGCTCGTCGCGCAAAAACTTGACAATGCCGACGGTATGGGTAGCATCGCCAAAAACAAAGGCCTTTTTATTGCTGAAGCTCTCCATGTCAGCCGTACGGGCAAACCATGGAACACCACTGGGGGCGCTGAGGCCATCGAGCGAAAATGCCTTGAGATTCGGCATGGAGAGAGGAGGAACGCCCCGTTGAGCAGCTATTGCATTCAGCTTTTCAATGAGCGAGCGAAGCCAGGCCATGGTGGGTTCGACACCGAGGGGCGCTTGAGTAAGCGATGGCATGGAGAAGCTCTCTTCAAGATATGCGGCTGCGTTGACACCGATTTCCTGATAGGGGGCAATATTGAGCCATGCAGCAGGAAGTCTTCCAAGATCCTCAATGCTGCTTCCCCATGGTGCAACAACATTGACCGTGATGCCCAGCGTCTGCAACATACGGGTGATACTGGTCAGATTGGCGCGAAGGTGAAAGCCAAGTGAGGTAAAGCCAAGAATGTTCACCGATGGAACTGGCGTTTTTTCCTGAGTGACGGCGTAACGCTTCACCAGTTCAGTAAAGAGGCCATCTGCGGCCTCATTTTCCGAAACCCTGAAGGGGTTGAGTGCATAGACCATCAGGCGTTCGTTCGGCACACCTGAATGGGCGGCAAGCTGATGGAGATCCTCCTGAAGAAGAGCCGTGCTGCAACTAGGAGCAATGACGATAAGTTCTGGATGGTAGTGGTGATCGACCTGCTGCAAGGTGGTCGGAAGTCGTGAGACTCCCTGCGCAAGGTCTCTGCCGCGAACAACGCTGATGGACAACCCCGGGAATTGGGGGGTTCTTTCAAGCATGGTATAGGTGGCCGTAATGTAATCATCGCCCTGGGGGGCATGATAGACGGTGTGAACCCCTTTCATACTGTTGGTGACTCGGCTGATACCATGAAGGGCGGTTCCCTCATAGAGCCAGAAAGCTAAGCGCATACTTCTATAACGTTTGTTGTTGCATTTCTTTGCAGTGAATTATTCGGCACTCGGCATAATACCTTCAAGCCATACTTTTTCGTCAAATGCCGGCAGCTTGCTGCGGCGCTGAAGCGGTGAAACAAAGAGATTGGCAAGAGAGATAACTCCTGACCAACTGTGAATGGGCATAAGCATGAACTCCATGCTCCACTTCACCACAAAACCATTGCCCACAAAGGGGTTGGCTGTCATAAGCGAGGTGACAATCAGATCGGGTTTAATGCGTCTGACATCCTCAAGCTGGCGATGAAAGTTCGGCTGTTCAACAACGCGCACGCCGTCAAGAGCCTCAAGCTCGCGTGCATGAAACTTCTTGATGATATAAGCGCTGCTGCACTCAACAACATCGGCGCCGGCATTATGGAGAAAACGGGCGAGTGGCAGCTCCATCATGGTATCTGCGGTGAAAAAGACTTTTTTTCCTTTCAGGAGATCAGTCTGTTTGCGGATCTTCTCCCATGCAGCTTTTTCGCGATCGCGAAGATCAACCGTAATCCCGAATTCACGGGCAAGATCCTCCCAGAACGCTCTGGTGCCATCAGGGCCAAACGGAAAGAGCGAATGGAGAACACTGCATCCCCGTTCACGGGAAAGCTTGACGGCCACTCTTGAAAGATAGGGCTGGATTGGAGCAAGAACAGTATCGGGGCCAATGGCCGGCATTCTGTCGAAACGGGATTCAGGAAGAAATCCACCGACAGCAATACCAAGTTCTTCTGCCTCTGCCCGGAGATCATCCGCAGTCGAATCATTGACCGATCCAAGGAAAACCACCTTTTTCTCTCCGGCAGGTGCCTGGGGACAGAATGGCACCAGTGCGGCAAGCACAGAATCTTCAGCCTGGGTAAAATTATAGACGAGACCGCTGGCAGGAACAAAAAGTACCGGAACTTCCGGAGTGCTGAGATGGTGGGCCAGCCCCTTGAAGTCAACCTTCATCACCTCGGGAGTACACGAAGAGAGCAGAAAAATGACTGAAGGGTTATGATCAGCCTTGATTTCACTGATAATTTCCTGAAGCGTTGGTTCATTCTTGGAAAGATCTCCCTCCTCCATGAGGGCAATGCCAAAGCGCGGTTTGGCGAAAATCATCATGCCAAGAGCATTCTGCAAAAAATGGGCGCAGGTATGCGTTCCAAGGATGAGAAAAAAGCTGTCCTTGATCTTCTGATACATCCAGCCAACACAGGCCAGACCACAAAAACTGTGCGTGACGTTATCTTCCTTGATTATCTGAATATCACCGGGAACCTGCATCATTACTTTTTTCTGTTGAGAGTTACTGACCGCGAGTAACCTGCGTTACAACGGTCAGAAATAAAGATGGTGAAGATAAAATATTTTCGGTAATCCCCCTACTCTCCCGACTCGCTTGCCGGGGCTATTTTGGCTTTAACGGATGCTGTCTTTTCGCCGAGTCGGACAGCCCGATCCCGACGGTCGTCAATTTTTATGACGGTATAAACACGCTTGCCGCCCCGGCTAAATGAGTATTCGTGAAGATTGAACGCAAGCTCGAAAAGTAGTTGCGCTGGCCCTTCGACAGTCGTACCCATATCATGCAACCGGTAACTGCAACCACTTGCTGCGAGAATCTCCTGCAGCCCGGCCACAAAAACACTAAGGCTCCCCTCCTTACTGTCGAGGGGAAGAACTGCAATATCCATCAACGCCATAACTACTAACTGGTGATTTATTGAAAAACCGTCTCTTCGCGTCCTGGGCCAACCGAAATAAAGGTAACCGGTATCTGAAGTTCATTCTCGAGGAAGGTCACATAATTCTGTGCTTCAGGCTGCATGTCCGCAAATGTTCTTGCCTGGGCGTTCGAGGCCATCCACCCTTTCATGGTGGTATAGACCGGCATCACCCTCGCAAGTGTCTGATGATCAGTGGGAAAATCGTGAATCTCTTTGCCATCAAGCATATAGGAGGTACATACCTTGATCTCTTCAAAGCTGTCAAGCACATCAAGCTTCGTAAGGGCAATTTCCGTGACACCATTAACCGTCAATGAATAACGGAGTGCAACAAGGTCAATCCATCCACAACGACGTTTTCTGCCGGTGGTAGCGCCAAACTCGTGACCGATCTTGCCGAGAAGCTCGCCGGTCTCATCAAGAAGTTCCGTGGGGAAAGCTCCATTGCCGACTCTGGTCATATAGGCCTTGCTGACACCAATCACCTTGCCAATATAGTTGGGAGCAATACCGGAACCGGTACAGGCCCCTCCTGAGGTTGGATTTGAGGAGGTGACATAAGGATAGGTGCCATGATCAACATCCAGAAGACAGCCCTGGGCACCCTCAAGCAGAACGGTTTTGCCCGCCTGAAGCTGACTGTTCAGGTAGAGCTGGGTGTTGGTCACATAAGGGTCAATAATCTTGTCGAACTCTTCGTACTCCTTCACCATGAGCTCCACATCAAGCTCCTCTTTCTCATAAATATTTTTGAACAGCTTATTCTTGGCTGCAAGGTTTTCGCGGAGCTTCTCCTGCAAAACTTCAGGACTGAGGAGGTCAACCACACGAATACCCTTTCGTGCAAACTTGTCCTCATAGCTTGGGCCAATTCCCCTGCCTGTAGTACCTATTTTCTGATCGCCCTGAGCCGTTTCGTGAAGGGAATCGAGCAGTTTATGATACGGCATGATGAGATGTGCATTATGGCTGATAAAAAGCCTTCCTGCAACCTCATAGCCAAGCTCCTCAACCTTTTTTATCTCTTCGAGAAGCGCAACAGGATCGATTACCACGCCGTTGCCGATAACACAGACACATCCTTTGTGGAATATTCCTGAAGGAATCAGGTGCAGCACAACAGTTTTATTATCGAAACAGATCGTATGACCGGCATTCGCCCCTCCCTGATAACGGACAACAATATCATATTTGTCAGAAAGATAGTCAACAAGCTTTCCTTTACCTTCATCACCGAACTGTGTGCCGACAATAACAGTTGCCGACTGCGACGGAGTCCTGAATTTTTTTGATTCCACGACGGTTTTTTTTATTGAGAGATATAATGATCAAAATGAGCCAGAAGCTCACCCTTTCCCTTGCCGGAAATGGCCGAATAATTTACAATAAATTTGGCTTTTGTCGCAGTGCTTTCCATAATACGCTGAGCCTTTACCTTTTCCTTCTGTGTAAGCTTGTCATACTTGGTCAGCACAATACCGTAGGGCCTTTCATGAAACTCCAGAAAGTCTATCATCGCCCTGTCGGAGTGCATAGCCGGATGACGGGAATCAAGCAGAAGCACAATCAGAGAAATGTTACTCCGACGCTCAATAAATGAGGCGAGCAGATGGCCCCATGCAGCCTTTTCAGCCTGACCAACGGCAGCGTAACCGTACCCAGGCAGATCGACAAAAAAGAATTCATTATTTACCCGAAAATAGTTGATAAGCCTGGTTTTTCCGGGAGTTGAGCTGGTTTTGGCAAGACCTTTCACACCAGTAAGTGAATTAAGCAGGGTAGACTTTCCAACATTTGATCTTCCGACAAAAACAATTTCGGGTGATAACTCTTCAGGAAGCCCGGAAAGGGCAGATGCACTGATTTGGAAGGAGGCAAAAGTAATCTTCATACAAAGATGAGAGGTCTCAGAAAAAAGAGCAATAAAAGGAAGCTAAAAACCTTGCGTTAAAAACCCAAATGTTTAACTTTCGTCCTGGTTTTTAAAGACAATACCTTTCACGTCACTCAAAGAAAACGGCAGAGCAGCAGAAGATGTCACTCTTCATTTATAATTCCCTCAGCAGAACAAAAGAGCAATTTGAACCGCTCCACCCGGAGATGGTGAGCATGTACGTATGCGGCCCCACGGTGTATGGCCACGCACATCTTGGCCACGCGAAAAGCTATGTCTCTTTTGATGTTGTCGTTCGCTGGCTTCGCCAAAGCGGCTATCGGGTGAAGTACGTGCAGAACATAACCGATGTAGGACATTTGACTGATGATGCTGATGAGGGCGAAGACAAGATCTCGAAACAGGCCTCTCTTGAAAAAACAGACCCCATGGAAATTGCACAGTTCTACACTCGCAGTTTTTATGAGGATATGGATCGGCTTGGAGTTTTGCGCCCAAATATAGCCCCTGCAGCCACGGCACACATCCCGGAACAAATTGATTTGATAGAAAGGTTGGTTAAGAGCGGCCACGCCTACGAGGTTAATGGTAATGTCTATTTTTCCGTAAAGTCATTTGACGGGTATGGTAAACTTTCAGGAAGGACTGATCAGGATGCCCTGCAATCGGGCATCAGGGTAGGGATACGTTCCGATAAAAGGGAATCATCTGATTTTGCGCTTTGGAAAAAAGCAGATGAGCGGCACCTGATGAAATGGAACTCTCCATGGAGTGTCGGTTATCCTGGATGGCATCTGGAATGTTCAGCTATGTCAATGAAATATCTTGGTGAGTCAATTGATATTCACGGTGGAGGTATGGAGAACAAGTTTCCCCACCACGATTGTGAAATTGCGCAGTCTGAAGCTGCAACAGGCAAGCCATACGTGAGGTTCTGGATGCACAACAACATGGTGACCATCAATGGCATAAAAATGGGCAAATCATTGAATAATTCGGTTAATCTGAAAGATCTCTTCAGGGAGACGGATCCACTTGTTATCCGGTTCTTTATTCTTCAATCTCACTACCGCTCACAGCTCGACTATTCAGAAACTGCAATCAAGGCATCAAGAACCGGGCTGGAGAAACTTCATGAAACCCAGCGTCGCCTGAGGGAACAAAAAGATGGTACTGGAGTCTTTGATTGTGAACCGTTCGCCCGTCGCTTTACTGAAGCGATGGATGATGACTTCAATACACCCATAGCTATCGCAGTTCTTTTTGAACTCTCTAAAGCCATTAACGCAGCCCTCGATCAGCATAACGGAATAGCCGATGGTTCCTGTAAGGAGGTTCAAGCATTTATAAACCAGGCTGGAAAAGAGACCTTGGGAATCTTCGATCAGAATGATCGAGACAAAAACAGAGAAGGCAAAGAGAGTACCAGAAAATTTGAAGCGGTTATGGAACTTTTGTTGCAACTCAGGGCAGAAGCCAGAGAACAGAAAGATTTTGCCCTGAGTGACAAAATTAGAGACCTGCTGCTCATAAAAAGTGGAATTGAGATCAAGGATACCAAAGAGGGGGCAAGCTGGTCCTGGAAATCGGGTGCCTAAAGATAATTGTCCAGCCCTTCTCGCCGGAGTATATCAACAACTTCACGAACCCGATGAGAATCACCTTTGCGGCATATCAACAAAGCGTCTTCAGACTGAACAATAATCACATCCTCTATCCCGATGGTGCAAACCACTTTGCCTGTGGGATTTTTGACAAAGACATTCTTGCAATCAATCTGGACGAGCCGATTGTCGGGGTGCTCTCCTGAAAACACACTCCGGCTTCCTGCAACTTTAAGCACTTCATCCCAGCAGCCAAGATCAGTCCAGCCAAACTCCCCGGTCAGCACAAAAACCTTGTCAGCCTTCTCCATAATCCCATAATCGATGGAATGAGGATGAATCCATGAATAGACATCCTCAATCACCTTCTGTTCCCGTTCTGTTCCCAGACTCTCATAAATGTTAAGGAGATCTTTGTAAAGATCGGGCATGGAGCGTTCAAACTCCCTTGATATTGCATCGATATGCCACATAAAAATGCCGCTGTTCCAGTAAAAGTCTCTGCTCTCAAGAAACACTTCGGCTGTGGCATAGTCAGGCTTTTCGGCAAATGCCTTCACCTTGAAAAGCTGAAAATCGTGACATTCAGCAAACATGGGGGGAAGGGAAAGTTCTCCATCAGCCTGAATGTAACCATAAGCTGTCTCTGGTCGGTCGGGTTTAATACCCAAGGTGACAAGCCCTTTATTTTCGCGCGCTATCTCAATGCCTGCCTCGACAATCTTGATAAATGCCACTTCGTCAAGCACAAGATGATCTGCAGGCAACACAATTGTTACAGCATCAGCATCACGTTTTTTTATATGTGCAGTGGCAAGGGCAATGCAGGGTGCTGTATTGCGACTGGAGGGCTCAATGATAATATTAGCCTCTCTGAAACTGCCAAGTGTCCCAGAAAGAAGAGTACTGCCCAACTCACTGGTTATAATAAATATATTCTCCTCGCTAACTAATCCTGATATACGTCGTATTGTTTTGGCAATCATCGTTCCGTCATCAAACAGGTCTACGAACTGCTTGGGCATCTTTCTTCTGGAAACTGGCCAGAGTTTCTTGCCAAAACCGCCAGCCATGATTACGGCATAGACATGATTCTGTGAATCGTTACTCATAACAAATCTTCTCTTGAACGCTTTTCATGAATAATAATGAGCTGTTTT
>SZYA01000024.1 GCA_005843815.1 Chlorobium sp. | reverse complement strand
TGCCTTTTCAAAGCTCCAAACCAGCGGTATTGAATTCAGCGCTGGTATCAATGAAAAGCTGATAAACCTCACCTCACTACTCAATGTTGATAAAGAAAATGAACGGTTAATGCTTATAAACCGTGATCTCCTTATGAAAGTGATGAACTATGAAACAACTGCTGTTGATGAACGGAACCGTAGAAAAATATTGGATCCCCCAACGTTCAACGCATCCGGGTTTACCATAGCAAGAGTTGTTAATCGAAAGTTCAGTGAGCGGGAAAACATACTGGTCATCAATGCTGGATGGAGTAATGGAATAAAAAAGGATATGACCGTTCTGGTACCGGAAGGGCTGGTGGGAAGAGTGATTTCGGTCTCCGAACACTATGCCAGAGTAATGCCTGTCATCCACACAGACTTCAAGGTGAGCGTTGTATCCGACTCTTCCAACTGTTCGGGTATTCTCAGTTGGAGTGGTGGTGCCGAGTCTATCGCCCATGTTGAACACATCCCGATCAGCAGCAACCTCAAACTTTACGAAAGGATGCTCACTTCAGATTTCAGTACCTTTGCCATGCGAGGCATTCCAGTTGGAAAAGTGGTTCGCATAAAACCCGACAAACTTTTTTATTCCATTGATCTCCGCCTTGCTGTTGATTTTTCATCACTGACACAGGTACTGGTCGCTCCCTTGAAAATTGAACCGGAAAAAATGGCAATAAGCAACGACAGCACGCTTATTGAACAAAACCCATAACTACAAGATCTTAAATACTTTGTGACAAAACAAATCTCATTTTCTATCTTTGCGCTCTGCATCGTCACCCTGGTGCAGGAGTTTGGTTTCGCCCGACTAGCTCTCTTTGAGGCCATGCCTGATGCTCTTGCGGTTTTTATTGCTTTTCTGGCGGTAACCCAAGGGCAGAAAACCAGCACCAGTTTTGGATTTGCGGCAGGTATACTGGCGGGTATCTTCTCCGGAAACCTGGGATTGCATACGCTTGCAATAACAACAGGAGGATTTCTGGCAGGTTATTTCCACTCCCCTGAAGACAGTCATGCAACGGCTAAACAAAAAACAAGACGCTTCTATGTGGCCGTTTTGACTGCGGAATTTTCTTCTCACACCATTATAACCTCTGTATATAATCCTCTTGGTCTCTCACCAGAATACAGAATAGTTACCTTGGGGCTCCTTGCATCTCTCTTGTCTCTCACCCTTGCATTTATTGCAAACAGACTCATTTTGAGAAAAACATTTGCCAGCTGAAACAATGGATAACAGTCAGCGAAGCTCAACTCTCGTGTCACTCTTCATCATAACTGTTTTTACTGTCATCTTTGGCCGACTTTTCTATCTGCAGGTGCTTAATTTTCAGCAACTTGGCTCAATTGCAACCGCAAACAGCATTCGCAGGGTCTGGATGGTGCCACCAAGAGGCCGTATGATCGACCGAAACGGGCTGACCATCGTTGACAATCAGCCACTCTACATCGTTAAAGTAATTCCCTCTGAATTCCGATTGACCAAAGCGGGCTATCTTGCATGGCTTATCCAAATCCCCGAGAGCGAACTGATTGAAAATATCAACAAAGGGCGAGCCTTCAACCGGTTCGCCGCCACAGCCGTAAGTCGAAATATTAATGCGGTTGCAGTTGCTCGACTGAGCGAGAATCTCTGGCAATTGCCTGGTGTCCTGATAGAGACCGACAACAAAAGAATGTATCCAGACTCTCTCCATGGCGCTCATCTTTTCGGCTATGTCCGTCTGATATCAAAGCAAAAACTGGAGGAATTTGCAGAACAGGGTTACTCGCAAGATGACAAAATCGGATTCAGCGGATTGGAAAAGTATTACGAAGAGCGGTTGAAAGGACAAAAAGGTGCCCGATTTGAAATGATCACTCCGCGAGGCAAATATGCCGGGAAATATGATAACGGAAAAAGCGATATCTCCGCCATAAAGGGTGACGATCTCTATCTCTCTATTGATGGAGGTTTGCAGCAGCTTGCCGAAAAGCTGTTAAATAAAACAGGTCATTCCGGCGCTGTTGTTGCCATTGACCCTTTGACAGGGGGGGTCATTGCACTGGCCAGCGCTCCTGACTACAATCTCGATATCTTCAACGGCTCTACAGACCGCAAAGGATGGAACGATATTATTACCTCTCCCCAGAAGCCACTTTTTAACCGCACCGTTCAGGCAGTCTATCCGCCCGGTTCAGTCTATAAGATGGTGGTTGCCACTGCCGCTCTTGAGGAGCAAAGCATTGATCCGAATCAAAAAATTCTTGACAACGGTGTCTTTACCTTTGGTAACAGACGATTTCTCAGTAACGAGGGGAAAGGGCATGGACTGGTGGATATGAGAAGCGCCATTGCCGTCTCATCCAACGTCTATTTTTATAAACTTATCTTTAACGTCGGTTTTGAGAACTGGACAAAATATGGTGCCATGTTCGGTTTTGGAGAAAAGAGCGGTATTGACCTGCCTGGCGAAAGAGCTGGACTACTGCCATCATCCGATTATTATGATAAAAGGTATGGCAAAAAGAGATGGGGCAAAGGTTATCTGGTCAGTTTGGGCATTGGTCAGGGAGAGCTTGGCACCACACCGGTACAGCTTGCGGCTTATGCAGCAGCCATCGCAAACAATGGAACTCTTTTCCAGCCTCATATCGTCAGTGGATACCGCGACACAAGTACCGGAAGATATATCCCTCTCACCTATAGCAGTCAACAATTACCGGTTTCGGCAGAGACATTCGCCCTGATCAAGGATGGTATGGTGGGTGTTGTGCAGTATGGCACAGGAACTCTTGCAAACGTCCCCGGCGTAACCGTTGCCGGAAAAACTGGAACAGCACAAAACCCACACGGCAAAGATCATGCCTGGTTTATCGCCTTCGCCCCCATGGAAAATCCAAGAATCGCCCTTGCGGTGCTTGTTGAAAATGCCGGTTTCGGAGGGGCCATTTCCGCTCCAATTGCCCGCGAACTTATAAAGTATTACATAAAGGGAGTAAAACCCAATGCCACAAAAAAGGTAAGCACAGGTATCTCTGCGACCCAATCCGACAGCACAGAGAGCGCTCCACCTCCAATACAGTACAACAGCTCTGAACCAACCACAGAGCCGCCCGCTCAAAACAAAAATGGTCAAACAGGAGAATGATATACAAAAACGATCAAGCCTCTCTTCTTGGCTTTCTTGAAGATACCAGTAATTTGAAAACTGGCCATACTCCAGGAGTTTTTTTTCCCGAAACCATTAAGGAACTCTCCGATTTGCTTAAAACTGCGCCCGCAGGGCACCGCCGTTTTACCATTTCCGGGAATGGAACCGGCACAACCGGGGGGAGAATCCCTATGGGAGACTATGTTATCTCCATGCAGAAACTTGACCATATCAGCGAACTGGTGCAGATCGCGGAAAACAAAGCATACTTGACCGTCCAGGCAGGAGCGCTCCTCGACAGTGTCCAGAAAAAAGCTGAGCAGAGTGGCTGGTTTTATCCCCCGGATCCAACAGAAAAGCTCTGTTTTATCGGCAGCACCATAGCAAACAACTCTTCAGGAGCAAGAACATTCAAATACGGCCCGACAAGAAAACATATCTCAAGAATCCTTGTCGTGCTGCCTCAGGGCGATCTGCTCAATCTTTCACGCGGAGCCTGCATGGCTGACGACAACGGCATGTTCCGGCTCACCCTGCCAATCGCCGGAAATATTGTTTTGCAGAGACCGCAATACTCCATGCCCGATACTTCAAAGCACAACGCTGGCTACTTTTCTGAAACGGGAATGGATCTTGTTGATCTTTTTATCGGCTCGGAAGGAACTCTCGGTGTTATCGCTGAAGCCGATCTCATGCTTATTCCCTTGCCAAAATCGATCATCTCCTGCATTGTCTATTTCAGGAGTATTGAAGATCTCTTCAGCTTTACCCGGCAGCTTAAAGATCCGAAAAATAGTGCATCTCCCCGGGCAATAGAGTTTTTTGACAAACACGCACTTGGGTTTCTCTCAGCAAAGTATCCTGAAATACCATCACAGAGTAACGGTGCCATATTTATAGAGACGGAGACAACACCGGAGAGTGAAGAGGCAGACCTTGAAACGCTGTTTGCACTGATGGAGTCCTGCAACGCCATGAGTGACGAATCATGGATGGCACTTGACCGTGAAGAACAGTTACAAATGCGGGAGTTTCGTCATGCCCTGCCGCTTCTGGTCACCGAATGGCTTAGAAAGCAACATGAGAGCAAAATCAGCACCGATATGGCTGTACCTGAAGGAAAAATTCGTGAACTTTTTGATTTTTACCGGAGTTCTTGCGAACAACTGGGCTTTATCTATATTATTTTTGGTCATATCGGCAATGAACATCTGCATCTGAACATCCTGCCAAGAAGCCATGAGGAGTTTCTGCTCGGAAAGGAGCTCTACCGTACATTTATCAGCAAGGTTCTTGCGTTGGGAGGAACACTGTCCGCTGAACACGGAATTGGGAAGCTCAAGGCAGAGTATCTGGTGGAGATGTATCATGACGCTGGAGTACAGGAGATGGCTCGGGTAAAAAGGATCCTTGATCCCTTTCTGGTACTCAATATCGGAAATCTTGTTCCTGTCGCATATCTTGAAAATGAAAACCATTGAGGGTTATCGTGTCGAAAAAGCAGCATATTCAGCAATACGTCCAGGCCATTCAAAACAAGAAGGCCCGATTTGAGTTTGAAATTTTTGATACCCTTGTCGCGGGTATTCAGCTCTTCGGCAGCGAGGTAAAATCGGTGCGCCTCGGCCACGCCAGCCTGGGTGACAGTTTTGCCATCATCCACCACAACGAGGTGTGGCTTGAAAACATGCAGATTACCCCTTATGAGCTTAACCGCATGGAGATGATTGAGGCCAAACGGAGTCGAAAACTGCTGCTGCACAAAAAGGAGATCCAGAAAATCCAGGCAAAAATAAATGAAAAAGGGCTGACCCTGGTACCACTGAAAGCATTTTTTAATTCGAAAGGGCTTCTGAAAATTGAGCTTGCCGTTGCCAAAGGGAAAAAACTGTACGACAAACGGGAAACAATCAAAAAAAGAGATAATCAGAGACAACTGGAACAGATCAAAAAGCAATTTTAATTTAACAAAATCAGGGAATCCATGGGTTTTCCAGCAATACAGGAACAACTTGATATTATCACCAGCAATGTGGTTGAAGTGATCAGTGTCGATGAGCTTGAACAGAAACTGCAACTCAGTATGAGAACAGATCAGTCGCTCAAAATCAAGCTTGGCGCAGATCCATCACGGCCCGATTTACACCTTGGTCACTCCGTCGTGCTTCGGAAATTACGTGAGTTTCAGGATCTCGGCCATCAGGCCATCCTGATTATCGGTGATTTTACCGCCATGATCGGCGACCCCTCGGGAAAGAGCAAAACAAGACCACAACTTTCAGCCGAAGAGGCTCGAGAAAACGGCAAAAGCTATTTTGAACAGGCTTCAAAAATTCTTGACCCCGAAAAGACAACGATCTGCTACAACTCGGACTGGCTGGGAACCATGGGATTTGCCGATGTTGTTCGCCTCGCAAGTCACTATACTGTGGCAAGGATGCTTGAGCGTGACGACTTCGAACGCAGGTATCGGGCCCATGAGCCAATCTCCATTCATGAATTCCTCTATCCCCTTGCCCAGGGCATGGATTCGGTACACCTGAAAAATGATGTTGAGCTTGGTGGCACAGACCAAAAATTTAACCTGCTTGTTGGTAGAGACCTCCAGCGAGAATACGGTATTACCCCCCAGGTCTGCTTGACCATGCCACTGCTTGTCGGCACCAGTGGTGGTGAAAAGATGTCGAAGTCACTTGGCAATGCAATCTGCTTCAATGACTCCCCTGCCGACATGTATGGAAAGGCTCTCTCTATTCCAGACACTCTCATTGAAACCTTTACAAAACTACTGCTACCTCAAGGAGAATCTGCGGTAAGCGATATTCTCGTTCAGATCACTGAAAATCCAAGAGCTGCCAAAAGGAGTCTGGCAAGAGAAATTGTGTCATCGTATTACTCAGAAGAGGACGCTGAGGGGGCTGAATCACACTTCGACCAGCTTTTTGTCCATAAAAAAGCGCCAGACAATATTGAGCTCGTGGAACTTGATCAGCAATCAATTTCTGTGATTGATCTGCTTGTCACCCTTGGCGCTGCCACTTCGAAAAGTGATGCCCGACGTATGATACAGCAAAAATCGGTGCTTGTTGACGAAAGAAAAATCGATGAGATCACTGAAAATCTTGAACTTGGTGTTACCCCAAAAATAGTCCGGGCGGGGAAAAGAAAGTTTTTTAAAGTCGCCCTAAAAAAACATTTTTAATGAGGGCGCTTTTTTCTATAATTGCTCAATTTCACTGAGATAAACAGGTCGAACAATAAAATTAATCTGGAGGAACGGCATTGTCATTTGTCCCGTCGAAAGTATTTTTCACCAAGGGTGTGGGAAGGCACAAGGAGTATCTCTCCTCGTTTGAGCTTGCCCTGAGAGAGGCCAAAATTGAAAAATGCAACCTTGTTACGGTATCAAGTATTTTTCCGCCAAAATGTGAGCGAGTCTCAGTTGAGGAGGGTTTAAAACACCTCTCTCCGGGGCAGATCACCTTTGCCGTCATGGCACGCAACTCAACCAATGAGTTCAATCGCCTTATTGCTGCATCCGTTGGTGTCGCCATTCCGGCAGACGACACCCAGTATGGCTACCTGTCGGAACACCATCCATTCGGAGAGTCCGCAGAACAGTCTGGAGAGTATGCTGAAGATCTTGCGGCAACCATGCTCGCCACAACCCTTGGTATTGAGTTCGACCCCAACAAAGATTGGGACGAGCGCGAGGGCATTTACAAAATGAGCGGTAAAATCATCAACTCCTATAACATCACGCAATCAGCAGAGGGCGAAAACGGTCTCTGGACAACGGCCATTTCATGTGCTGTTCTCCTGCCATAATGGAAAGTTTTACTGATTCGCCCGAATTGACAATGAATACTATGACTGAATCGATCAACACTGATGTTCTTGTTATTGGCAGCGGTATTGGGGGGCTTTATTTCGCACTTCATGCTGCAGAGTATGCCAAGGTTACGATCATAACAAAGAAAGAGAGCTCTGCCTCCAACACCAACTGGGCTCAGGGGGGGATTGCCGCAACTATTGACAGCAATGATAGCGCGGAGCTCCATATTGCCGACACCCTTGATGCTGGTGCCGGATTGTGCAACCTTGATATGGTAACACTCATGATCAATGAGGGGCCTCAGCATATACAACGCCTCTCAGAACTTGGAGTAAACTTTACCACCTCTGATCATGACCATCTGCACCTCGGCAAGGAGGGTGGCCATTCCAGAAACCGTATTGTTCACGCACAGGACCTGACAGGCAGAGAGGTTGAAACTGCGCTGCTCAATCGCATCAACAGTCATCCCAATATCACCCTTCTTGAACACCATCTCGCCATTGAACTGCTTACCGAGCATCAACTTGGTATTAAAACAAACGACATCAACTGTTATGGCGCTTATGTGCTGGATTCAAGGCAACGGCAACCAAAAAAAATACTTGCAAAAATCACCATGCTCGCCTCCGGTGGACTGGGCCACGTCTACCCCCATACCACCAACCCAGAGATTGCCACCGGAGATGGTGTTGCCATGGGATACCGTGCTGGTGCCGAGATTGCCAATATGGAGTTTATTCAGTTTCATCCAACATCTCTTTACCACCCTCACGCCAAATCTTTTCTTGTTTCAGAAGCGGTAAGGGGGTTCGGAGGCATCCTGAAACTGAAAAATGGTCAGGAGTTCATGCAAAAGTATGACAAGCGCCAGAACCTCGCGCCAAGGGATATTGTTGCCCGTGCTATCGATTCAGAGATCAAAAAAAGCGGTGAGGAGTGCGTTTTTCTCGATGTAACACATCTTGATGCTGAAAAGACCAGGGAACATTTTCCAAATATTTATAAGACCTGCCTTAGTTTTGGTATTGATATGACCAAGGAGATGATCCCTGTTGTTCCTGCCGCGCACTTCTCTTGCGGTGGGGTAAGAACTGATGATAAGGGACGTACAACCATTACAAGGCTTTATGCTTGCGGGGAGACAAGCTGTACCGGTGTTCATGGAGCAAATCGTCTTGCAAGCAACTCTCTGCTTGAGGCGCTGGTTTTCGCCTGGAGATCGGCACTCACTATAAGGGAAGCGTTGCCCCATATCACCAACAACATCAATTTTCCCGACTGGGATGACACGGGAACAGTCAACCCGGAAGAGTGGATTCTGGTCTCCCACAACAAACGGGAAGCTCAACAGGTGATGAATGACTATGTTGGCATTGTGCGCAGCGACCTGCGGCTGCAACGTGCCAAAAGAAGGATTGATTTTCTTAAAGAGGAGACTGAGTCCTACTATAAAAAAACCAGGATTACGACCCAAATTCTCGAATTGCGCAACATCATCAAGGTGGCCAGCCTTATCATTGAAGGTGCCTTGAAACGCCGCGAATCACGAGGGCTGCACTACACCACAGACTACCCACAAAAAGATGACCGCCATTTTCTGATGGATACGGTGCTGAGGTCGTTTTAAAAACCCCATGGCGCGCCCCCTACGTCACCTCCTGCCAATCTCGGGCGTAACGGAAATCGATACCGGGCGTTCGGGCGGAAATCTTGGCAATAACAGGCATCATCCGCTTGTACTGGTTTCGGACTACCATTTTTCTAACCCGGTCATAAAAACTCTCCGAAACTCCCTGTTCGAGAATGGCCTGTTTATCCATACGCTTTTCAAGCATCATGTAGAGCAAAAGATCAACCTCTTCATAGCTGAAACCAAGATCTGCCTCGTCGCTCTGCCCTTCCCACAAGTCGGCTGAGGGCGATTTGACAATGAGTGGCTCGGGAATACAAAGATGACGGGCAAGTCCTCTTATCTGGGTTTTATAGAGGTCCCCAATTGGATTTACAGCCGATGCCATATCGCCAAACAGAGTACCATAGCCAAGGAGCAACTCCGTTTTGTTGCTCGTTCCTGCAACCAGGCAACCATCACGCGCTGAAACATCATAAAGAAACATCATCCTTGTGCGCGCCATAATGTTTCCCCTTCTCAGTAACTGATCCTTCGGTACCGAGGCAAAAAAGGGATCTACCACCGGCGTTATGGCAATCTCTTCTGATCGAATACCAAGCTTGCGGATCATCAGCTCTGCATGTTCAAGACTGTCAGCACTGCTTGAAGCGCAGGGCATCATCAGTGCAAGCACATTCTCCGCACCAAGCGCACGGGCCGCAAGCTCACACACCACAGCGGAATCAATACCACCGGAAAGACCGAGTACAATCGAACTGAACCCGAACTTGCCAGTCTCATTGAGCAGAAAAGCCTTGAGAATATCCTCAACAATGGCGTAATCGAGATGGAGATCCTGAACCTTCATATATACGACTGAGTTAATGTTGTACAACGCTCATGATCACCTGAGCCATTTCTGTGGATTCTGCTTCACACGCCCCTTCCATATCTCAAAATGCACCACTGAACCCCCTTCAGCCATCTTGCCAGAAGCACCTATCAACTGCTGTGACTTGATAAGATCATCCTTGGCTACCTGCAACTGACCAAGATTGGCATAGACGGTCAGGTATGACTTTGGATGGCGAATAATGACAATATTACCGAAAGTTGGAAGAAACGCAATCTGCACCACTTTTCCACCCGAAACCGCTCGCACCGGAGAATTTGCCGGAACTGAAATGTCAATCCCGTTATTGGTCGTCACGATTTTGAGATCCTTGTCTTCAACTGTACCAAACTTCCGGGCAACAACACCATTACGTACAGGCCATGGCAGCGAACCCAAGGCTTTGTCAAAATCTGCTGAAACCTTTTCAAGATCGGGCGAATCCATAGTACGCACCACGTCAACACTCCTCTTTTCAGGAGCTGGAGTTGGTGGTACAGATGATGGCTGAGTCTCTTCCTCGGGTTTGAGGGTCTCCGTTTTGCGCTCTTTTTTTTCTGCGACAGAGGCACGACCAGAGACTTTTTCCTTTGCAGCAGTCGCGCGTTGTGCCTCCCTGCGTTGAGCTTCAAGACGTTGACGCTCCTGGCGCTTAGCTTCCCGTTGCTCTTTCACCTGACGTTGAGCCTCCAGACGCTTTGCAGCCAGACGTTGAGCTTCTGCAATCTTGCGCTGCCGCTCCTGTTCGGCCTCCAACGCACGCTGTTCAGCAATGATCAATGACTCAATCCGCGATTGCAGTTGTCTTCGCTTCTTCTGGACATCAGCAAGCTGCGCCGCATACTCCTGCTTATTTTTCTTTAGCTTGTCAAGAACTACCTCCTTCTCTTTCTTGCTGACCGACCAGCTCTTCAATTGACGCTCCTGCTCTTTGACCACTTCTGCTTTTTGCTTGTAGCTCTGCTCAAGTGCAAGCCGATTGGTTTCAAGTTCATCAGCAACCTGCTGTAATTGATCAACATGACGACGTACGCCACGAGTAAAAAAGCCCATGTATTGGGCTCTTACCAGAGCATTATTCACTGAACCAGCACTGAAAAGATGCTCAATATCCCTATTGCCGCCATATTTATAAACAGAGACTGCCGTTCTGCGAAAATCATCGGAGACCCTGCCATACTTCTGGCGATTACCCTGAAGTTCTCCCTGCAGATGATCGATATCGCGGTCAATTTTTTCAAGATAACTCTGGTTTTGACTGATGATCCCCTCCAGCACAAGAATCTGCCGACGGATATTTTCCAGAGCCTTGAATGACTGCGACTCCTTGCGAGTTGTCGTATGCAACTTTGACTGATACTCTTTAAGCTGCTCTTTCAGACTACGAAGATTCTCTTCAACTGCGGCTCTCTCTTTCATAATCCTTGATATTTCGCTACTGGCCGGTGAAGCAGCCACCGTTGATAACGACATACCACCAACGAGCAACAACAACACAGCAATGATCCGCAACACTTTATCAACAAGATCGGGTAAAACAATACATCTCATAAATAATCCCCAAGCATTCTAAATTCAGGCACTTTTCCATAAAACCTCTTCAAAAGAGAGGAATCGAGAAGAACCTTTAAAAATTCAGTTCAAGGTAATGGATAAAATCTTTTCTTCGCAAAGGCTCTGAGAAAAAATAATTTGTTTTTCATAACCCGAAATAATGGTAAATAGCAGTTTTTTCATCAGCAAACCAATACCATGGACAAGCTTGTTATAAGGGGTGGGCGACAGCTCTCCGGCAGCATCAATGCTTCAGGCTCAAAAAACAGCTCACTGCCAATCATCGCCGCAACCCTGCTTGCCGGAAAAGGGAGCTTTACCCTTCACAATATTCCAGATCTGCGTGATATTACGACCTTTACTCAGCTCTTGAACCATCTTGGCTCTGAAACCACCTTTTCAGACAATACACTGATCGTATCATCACGAAATGTTCAGAGCCTCCAAGCACCTTATGAACTGGTGAAAAAGATGCGTGCATCGATCTATGTGCTTGGACCGTTGCTTGCCCGGTTTGGTCATGCACGAGTCTCTCTTCCGGGAGGATGCGCCTTTGGCCCAAGGCCGATCGACCTGCATCTTATGGCCATGGAAAAGCTTGGAGCTACAATTACCATTGAGACCGGGTTTATCGACGCATCCATAAAAGGAGGTAAACTACAGGGCGCTCATATTGACTTTCCTGTCTCCTCAGTTGGAGCAACTGGTAATGCTCTCATGGCAGCGGTACTGGCCGAGGGTAAAACAACCATCAGCAACGCGGCTGCAGAACCGGAAATTGAAACTCTCTGCAGATTTCTCACTGCCATGGGAGCTACAATCAGGGGAACTGGAACCACTGAGCTTGAAATAGATGGCAAAGAGTCACTCAATGCCATTGAATTTCAAAATGTGTTTGACCGAATTGAAGCAGGAACACTTCTTGCCGCTGCGGCGATAACTGGCGGAGAGATTACAATCAACGGTGTAGAACCGGAACAGATGAAAGCCGTACTGAAAAAATTTATCCATGCAGGATGTACCGTTACAACGACAAGCAACAGCATTACCCTGAAAAGCCCGGACAAGCTTCTCCCGACAGATGTCACAGCAAAACCTTACCCCTCTTTTCCTACCGACATGCAGGCGCAGTGGATTGCATTGATGACACAGGCTGAAGGAACAAGCCATATTATCGATAAAGTCTATCATGAACGCTTCAACCATATTCCTGAACTGAATCGACTTGGTGCCCATATCGAAATCCGTAAAAACCAAGCCATTGTTCACGGACCACAACACCTGTCAGGCACAAAAGTGATGTCAACCGACTTGCGTGCTTCAGCCAGTCTTGTGCTGGCAGGACTGGTTGCTCAAGGAACAACAGAGGTACTCAGAGTCTATCACCTCGATCGGGGATATGAAAAAATTGAGATGAAGCTGAAGAGCCTTGGCGCTGATATCAGGCGAGAAAAGTACAACGAATTTTAGCCCATTGATAAAAAGTCATATTATTTTTTTGGATATTATTTATTGAGCGTTATATTAACTGCCTCTAAAGCCAAGCGCTGAGGCAGTAAGGTGTTAAGGGGCCCTTAGCTCAGTTGGTCAGAGCAAGCGACTCATAATCGCTGGGTCGTAGGTTCAAGTCCTACAGGGCCCACTGGTTATGGAAGGATAAATTGAAAATACCTGGCGTGTTCGTCTAGTGGCCCAGGACATCGCCCTCTCAAGGCGAAGATCACGGGTTCGAATCCCGTACACGCTACCATACATGCACCCGTAGCTCAACTGGATAGAGTATCTGACTACGAATCAGACGGTTAGAGGTTCGACTCCTCTCGGGTGCACATGGGTTTATTGAGGAGTGGCCAAATTGGTAAGGCTCCTGATTCTGGATCAGGCAATTTGCAGGTTCGAGTCCTGCCTCCTCAACAAAGTTTCTCAGCGAAAAAAAGACACAGGCCGATGGCAGGTGTCTTTTTTTTTGCCCAGTCGATAGAGAACAGCATAACATGAACAATACCCCACTATTGGGCTGTTTTAATTCATTGGCTCTATTTAATCGAGAGGCAACGTAATCCTTACTTCGACACCCTCGCGTCCACAACCACTATACTATCTACCAGCAATAGCGTACAAAAAAAAAGAGGAGACAAAACTTTCGTTTTGTCTCCTCTTGATAAGACGCAGAGGAAATCCGCAAACTTATTTTCCGTGTGCTGCTGGTGCTGCTGGTGCCTCTGCTGCTGGTGCGGCAGGTGCGGCAGGTGCTGCTGGTGCCTCTGCTGCTGGTGCGGCAGGTGCGGCAGGTGCTTCCACAGGAGCTTCTACAGGAGCTTCAGTTTTTTTTGCGCAGCCAACAAATGAGACTGAGCTTACAAGAAAGAGGAATACGAAAAACTTTTTCATTGCTATGTTTATTTTTGTTGTTTAATAATTGACAGCTTCATCAGCTCCCGAAAAATAAAAAAAAACAGCGACTTTCCAAAAGCCTACTGTAAGGTGTGATATCTAATACTATTCCACATCCCGCCTTAATAAATGATTTTTTTATTCAACAAGCAACTCTAATTCTGCTTTTTCAAGCTCATGAAAGTTAAGGTATTGATAAATGCTCTCTTCCTTATCGCCGGTAAGATAGCGTTTGACAATCTCCATGTATTCATCATTACTCGGAAGATGACCAAGAAGCGAACATACAGCGGCAAGTTCAGCAGAACCAAGATAGACCTGGGCACCAGTACCCATCCGGTTATCAAAGTTCCTGGTACTGGTTGAGAATACCACCGCATTATCTGCAACCCTTGCCTGGTTTCCCATGCAAAGCGAACAGCCTGGTTGCTCAATCCGGGCTCCTGATGCGCCAAAAACAGAGTAATAGCCCTCTTCGACAAGTTTTTTCATATCCATCTTTGTCGGTGGAACAATCCAGAGCTTTACCGGTACGGCTCCCCTGTTCCGTAAAATCTCACCAAGGGCACGGAAATGGCCAATGTTGGTCATGCAGCTTCCAACAAATACCTCATCAATAGCTTTTGGTGCCTTCTCATCACGAAGCACCTCGCTGAGCGTTTTGACATCGTCCGGATCGTTGGGGCAGGCAAGAATCGGCTCAATAATAGTGCTCATATCAATCTCAATCACCTCTTCGTACTCCGCATCGGCATCTGGCTCCAGAAGAGTCGGATTGTCCAGCCACTCCTGCATCTTGCCGATACGGCGCTGCAACGTCTCTGGATTACCATAGCCCTCTTCAATCATCTGCCCGAGCAATTTGATATTTGAACTGAGATATTCAATAACCGGCTCTTTGTTGAGACGGACAGTACATGCAGCCGCGCTCCGTTCCGCAGATGCATCGCTGAGCTCAAAAGCCTGCTCAACCTTGAGATTCGGCAGCCCCTCAATTTCAAGAATACGTCCCGCAAACACATTTTTTTTGCCTTTCTTTTCAACAGTCAGAAGACCACGTTTCATGGCCTCATAAGGAATGGCATTGACAAGATCGCGCAAGGTAATTCCCGGCTGAAGCTCACCCGAAAAACGAACAAGCACGGACTCAGGAACGTTGAGCGGCATGGTTCCTGTCACACCGGCAAAAGCCACAAGGCCGGATCCTGCAGGAAAAGAGATACCAATCGGAAAACGGGTATGAGAATCACCACCCGTTCCAAGCGTATCGGGAAGCACCATACGGTTCAGCCAGGTGTGGATAACTCCATCTCCCGGTTTCAGCGCAACCCCCCCCCTGCTCATGATAAAGTAGGGCAGGCTTCTGTGCAGATTGATATCGGATGGTTTGGGATAGGCTGATGTGTGACAGAAGCTCTGCATCAGAAGATCCGCACTGAAGCTCAGGGCAGCAAACTCCTTCACCTCATCGCGGGTCATAGCCCCTGTTGTATCCTGAGAACCAACCGTCAAAGTCTCCGGTTCGACATACATTCCGGGACGCACACCCGCAAGACCGCAAGCCCTGCCAATCATCTTCTGTGCAAGCGTGTACCCTTTACCACTATCCGCAGGCTGTTCGGGACGCATAAAGATGGTATCTTCACCAAGACCAAGCACCTTTCTGGCTTTTCTGGTCAGTGTCCTGCCGATAATCAATGGAATACGTCCGCCAGCACGTACCTCATCCTCAATCGTGTTGGGAGAAAGTTCAAAACGGGCGACAACCTCTCCAATCTTCACTATGGTACCCTTTGAAAGATCAACCTCAATGACATCACCCATCTCCAGCGCTGTAACATCAGCCTGAATTGGCAAAGCGCCTGAATCTTCCGCTGTATTGAAAAAAATCGGGGCAATGGTACTTCCAATCACAACACCTGCCGTACGCTTGTTTGGCACTGCAGGAATATCGTTGCCGATATGCCACTGAACGGAGTTTATGCCAGACTTCCTGCTTGATCCGGTGCCAACAACATCGCCGACATAGGCAAGGGGATGACCCTTTTGTTTCAACTCTGCAATAGTCCCGATCGGATCGTTGATCTTGGTACCGAGCATACAGCGGGCATGAAGGGGAATATCACTACGGGTAAAGGCCTCACTTGCTGGTGAAAGATCGTCAGTATTGGTCTCTCCTGGCACTTTGAAGACCGTAAGCGTCATTTTCTCAGGAAGAAGGGGTTTGGAGGTGAACCATTCAGCCTCCGCCCATGATTTGAGCACCTCTGCCGCATAAGGGTTGTTTTTTGAAAGATCAACCACAACATCAAAAAGGTCATAGACCAGAAGGGTCTTTTTCAACATCTCAGCAGCTTCGCTACAGATTATCGGATCCTGATGAGCAAGCGCATCAACAAGAGGCTTGACATTATAACCACCCAGCATGGTACCCAGAATTCGAACAGCATCTATTTTGCTGATCACGCAGCATGATACCTCACCCTGCAGAATTCCATCAAGAAATGCAGCTTTTTCAAATGCAGCATCATCAACTCCGGGACTTATATGATCGCGAAACAGCTCAAGCAGATACTCTTTTTCTTCAACAACCTCCTGCTGGAGGAGACCAACAAGCAAGCGGGTCTGTTCGGCAGTTAGCGGTAGAGGTGGAATGGTCAGCTTTGCCCGTTCTGCAGTATGGGCGCGATATTGGACTACAAGACTCATAAAAGTCAATCTCCCTGGTTATGTGTGGTTGAAATGAATGTACCTGTACAAAAATGGTTGCATAAACAGCCTTCTCCCAAACAGGGGATAAGGAGTGCCAAAAAATAGCACGACGGCCTTTTATATGCAAGAAACCCCCGGTGCTTTACTGAAAGGACACGCAACATATTAAGGCAATGAACACGCTATACCTTTTTTTATTAGGGGAGAAGGGGTAATGCGCTTTACCGAAAATAATTACTCACCAAAAATCAACATACTGTCTCCATAACTGAGAAAAGCGTATCCCTCCTCAAGCGCTTCCCGATACGCATTGCGCAGATTATCAGCACCTGCAAAAGCAGCAGTGAGCATTAATACTGTTGAGCGAGGAGCATGAAAATTAGTCAAAAGAGCATCAATACTACGAAATTGATACCCTGGATAGATAAAAATATCAGCTTCCCCTGTCAGAACTTCAGCTCCTGAAAAGTTCTCAAGGTGCTCCCATGCATGTTCGAGTGCACGGGTAACCGTTGTACCAACAGCAACAACTCTTCCTGTTGATGCCTTGACCTTTTGGATTTTCTCAAGACTCTCTGGCGGTATTGCATAAAACTCACGATGCATGACATGCTCCTGAAACGACTCAACTCTGATGGGAAGAAAGGTTCCTAGACCGACATGCAGCGTCAGGGTAACAACGTCCACACCCTTTCGACGAAGTCTGCCAAGAAGCTCCTGCGTCATGTTCAGTGAGGCTGTCGGAGCCGCCACAGAACCTGGCAAAGCGGCAAAAATCGTCTGATAACGCTCCTGATCAACCTCTTCGGCCTCCCGTTTGAGGTAAGGTGGAATCGGCACTTCTCCGAAAGCATCGAACAAGTCAGTCAACACTCCCCCATCAAGCATCTCAATCCGGGCAACTCCATGATCGACAATATCGGTAACCAGCAGTTTATGACCGTAGGCATCAAGCTGATCATATTTTTTTACTCTTCCCCGATAAAGCACCAATCTCTGCTCTCCCTCATGCTTTTCAAGCAGCATCAACTCAATCTGTGCACCTGTTGACTTGGAGGCAAACAACCTTGCACGAATCACCCTGGTATTATTCAGCACAAGAAGATCGCCCGGCTGAAGAAAAGCGTCGAGGGCTGCATACCGGGAGTGTTCCACCACACCCGAATGACGGTTGAGCACCAGAAGACGACTCGTTCCCCGCTCCAGAGGGGGATATTTTGCAATCTTCTCTTCGGGAAGCAGATAATCAAAGTCACCAACTCTCATCATGCTCTCAATCTTGCCCGAACAGCCTCGGCATGAGCCTGAAGCCCTTCATGATCCGCAAAGGTAGCAATTTTTTCTCCGCATTTGTGGAGTTGCTGTTTTGAATAAGATATAATGGAGGTATGCTTGACAAAGTCACGAACCGAAAGTGGAGAAAAAAAGCGTGCCGTACCACTGGTCGGGAGCGTGTGGTTAGGGCCGGCAAAATAGTCGCCAACAGTCTCGCAGGAGTAACCGCCCATAAAAATCGCACCGGCATGGTGAAGCTGTGGAAAAATATCCCACGGATGCTCGACATGCAGCTCCAGATGCTCGGGAGCAATCATATCCGACACCGCGCAGGCCTCTTCAAGCGACTCAACCAGCACAATTGCACCATTATGCTGGAGTGAAGAGGCAATGATCTCATGGCGGAGCATGTCAGGCAGACGCGCTTCGACGCACTGCTGCACCGCAGCGGCAAGCGGAGCAGAGGGGGTAATCAGGATCGCCGAGGCATCGGGATCATGCTCCGCCTGGGCAAACATGTCGAGGGCAATAAATTCAGGATTGGCAAATTCATCAGCAATAATAACCACCTCTGAAGGACCGGCGATACTGTCGATGGAGACATGACCGAAGACCTGTTTTTTAGCCAACGCCACATATTTATTGCCCGGCCCGGTAATACTATCAACCTTCTGAATAGTCTCTGTCCCGTAGGCAAAGGCCGCTATCGCCTGTGCTCCCCCAAGTTTGTAGACAGAACGGATTCCAGCCACCGAAGCAGCAACAAGAATATCGGGATTCACCTCACCTGAAGCATCACAGGGTGTCGTTACATAAATATCTTTTACTCCGGCAACAGTTGCCGGGGCGGCATTCATAAGCAGCGACGAAGGATAAGAGGCCTTGCCGCCTGGGACATAGAGGAGCGCCTTTTCCATGGGAGTAACCCGCTGACCAAGCAATACACCACCTTCAGATTCATAGAAAAAACTCTTCTCAACTTCATGCTGATGAAAACGAACTATATTTGCATAAGCCTCTTCGAGCAGCGCAAGAAAGGCTGGCCCTGCAGTCTCCCTGGCTTCATCAATGGCATTGGGTGAGACTCGCATCTCCGACAACCTGATACCCTGAAAACGCTCTGTATAGTCGAGCACCGCACTGTCCCCCCCGCGGCGAACTTCGCACAAAATTTCATCAACAACCAACTGAACAGAAGCATCAACCGTGACACTCCGAAACAACTGCTCTTTCAAGGCTGAAAGCTCTTCTGCAAAACGGTACAGGCGCAACACGTTATTATTAATTTTTGGTTATCAAACTTCTGGAGCAAGCCTCTTCTTCATAAAAAACGATACTACGAGTCAAAAAACGGTAAAAAATGCAAAAAAGAGGCACTGAAAGAGCTCTTTTCATTTGAAAAAAAATTTCCATTAACTACCTTAAGGGTCAACTTGAAACCTTGGAATATAGCTTGAATCGTCTTCATTCCAAGACACTATAAAAGAGACACAGAACCTTGTTAACATGAGCTTTTTCAGTAACCTGTTCAGAGATATTGCCATTGATCTCGGAACAGCAAATACATTGATTTTTATCAGGGGCAAAGGTGTTGTTTTAAATGAGCCTTCAATTGTCGCCAGAGAACGTAATACCGGTAAAATTGTTGCCATAGGCCACGAAGCGCTTCTCATGCATGAAAAGACCCATCCCGGGATTGTCACTATACGACCATTGGCCAATGGTGTCATTGCGGACTATGAGGCAACCGAAGAGCTGATCAAGGGGCTGATCAATAAAACAAAAACCAAGTTTTCATTTGGCATCCGGAGAATGGTTATCGGCATACCGTCGGGCATTACCGAAGTTGAAAAAAGGGCTGTGCGCGACTCTGCAGAACACGTTGGTGCCAGAGAGGTCTACCTGGTGACGGAGCCAATGGCTGCAGCAATTGGTATCGGCCTTGATGTCAAAGAGCCAATGGGTAACATGATTGTCGACATTGGGGGTGGCACAACGGAAATTGCGGTTATCTCCCTTGGAGGTATTGCATCAGGAGAGTCCCTTCGTGTTGCCGGAACCGATATCACCAATGAAATTGTCCGACACTTTCGTAAAGCATACAACCTTGCTATCGGCGAGCGCACAGCCGAAGATGTCAAGATAAAAATCGCATCTGCTTATAAGCTGGATAAAGAGCTCACAATGATGGTTAGAGGACGGAACCTCGTGACGGCACTTCCAGAAGAGCAAGAGGTAAACTCAGCCACCATCAGAGAGGCCATCGCAACACCGATCAGTCAGATTATCACATCGATCAAAAAAAGTCTTGAAGTAACCAAACCGGAACTTTCAGCCGACATTTTCGACCGAGGCCTCTTTCTTGCGGGAGGTGGAGCGCTCATAAAAGGACTTGACAAGAAAATCAATGAAGAGACAAAACTCGCCGTCCATATCAGCGAAGACCCTCTCACCGCCGTTGCCAGAGGCACAGGAGAGGTACTCGAAAATCTTGATAAATACCGAAGTGTACTGCTGACAAGCAAGCAGTACTGATAATGTCAGAAGCGCCCCATTACGACACATCCTCGACAAGACTCATATAATACGCCTCATACTGTTCAACAAGCAAAGCGGTCTCGTACCGCTTTGCTTGTTGAAGGCAGGCCTCTGAGCACTCAAGCCAGTGATGCTCATCTGAAAGGAGAAGAAGCGCCTTCCCGATCATCCCCTCTACATCACCCGGAGCAAGCAGATAACCGTGCCGACCGGGCACAATAAATTCAGGGAACCCGCCAGCCATGGTGGCAACAACCGGCACGCCACAAGCCATAGCCTCAAGCGCGGCAAGCCCGAATGACTCCGCATTGCTTGGCATCAACATCACATCAGCAATAGAAAGAAGTGGCACAATATCAAGAAGTTTACCAAGAAACTTTACCCGGTCAACAATCCCGAACTGGCGCACAAGAATTTCGGCTTCGCTCCGTTCCGGCCCATCGCCCACCAGCAACAACGTTGCACTGGTCGTCTGGCTCACCGCATAAAAAATCCTGATAATATCTCCAATACATTTCACCGGCCTGAAATTTGAGATATGAATCACAATCTTCTCATCTCCTATGCCAAGCTGTTCCCGAATCTCTTTTTTGGGCGAACGAAAAAAAATTGAGGTGTCAACAAAATTCGGAATAACGGCGATCTCCTTCTTTGGAGTAAACATCCTGACTGTCTCATCCTTCAGGTATTTCGAAACCGTTGTCACCCCATCGGATTTGTTGATGGCAAGCCGTACTACATCCTGCATCCCCGGGTCAGCACCGACAACCGTAATATCGGTGCCATGCAACGTCGTTATCAGTCTGAAACACTTCGACTCCGAACACTTGTCCTCCAGCATCTGACGGGCAAGCATGGCGCTCAATGCATGAGGAATGGCATAATGAGCATGCACCACATCCAGCTTTTCATAAAAAGCCACCTCCGCAATTTTCGCAGCCAGGGCGAGAGTATAGAAGGGAGCATCAAACATAGGATAATGCCTTACATCAACCTCATGATAAAAAATATTGCGGGAAAATGCTCCCAGTCGAAATGGTGCCGCCTGACCGAAAAAATGGATTCGATGTCCTTTCGCTGCAAGCGCCTTACCCAATTCAGTAGCAATTGCTCCGCTGCCGCCGTAAGTGTGATGACATGAGATGCCGATGTTCATTGCTCTTATGATAAACTCATGATATATTGAGGTTCGTGTTGATTTTTCACCGATTGGAACAAATTGTATACCGCCCCAATATAAGCAGGGTTTTTGAAATTTGTGTGGAAGTGACAATTGAAAAACCAGGTAAAACTCTCAATGGAACACACTCATAAAAAACAAAAAGTCGCTTTCTCCTCTGTAATAGCAAGTCTTTTTCTTACCGCCATGAAGCTTGTTGTCGGCATCATGACCGGCAGCATCGGCATTATTTCTGAAGCAGCTCACTCGGGCCTCGACTTTGGCGCAGCCGCCCTGACTCTGTTTGCGGTCAAAATGAGTGATAAACCTGCCGACAGCAAGCATCACTACGGTCACGCCAAGGTTGAAAGTGTCTCTGCGCTTATTGAGACAGGTCTTCTGGTCATCACAAGTATCTGGATCATCTATGCTGCTACAGAACGGTTGATTGCCGGAACAACAGAGGTTGAAGTCACCTGGTATGCCATTGCCATCATGGTCATCTCCATAATTGTCGATTTTTCCCGTTCAAGAGCCCTGAAAAGAGTTGCAAAAGAGACCAACAGCCAGGCGCTTGAGGCGGACGCGCTCCACTTCAGCTCTGATATTCTCAGCTCCGCAGTCGTTCTCCTCGGCCTTCTCTTCGTCTCACAGGGGATCGCATGGGCAGATGCTGTTGCCGGTATTGCTGTTGCCCTGCTGGTTGGATATGCAGCATTCAGCCTCGGGAAAAAAACCATTGATGTGCTGATCGATGCCGCGCCAGAAGGCATAGCAGAAAGAGTTGAAGAGATCGCCGCCACTGTTGAGGGAGTAGTCTCCGTCGACAAGATCAGGGTAAAGCCGACCGGTCCTCAGGTTTTCATTGAAATGGCAGTATGTGTCAACAGAACTCTCTCTGTTGAAAAAGTCCAGGCAATCTGCTCAAGAATTGAGCAAAAGGTGCGCCATGAGTTTCCTGTAGGCGACATCACCATCAACTCCAGACCCATAATACTCAACAGCGAAACCATTGCTGAACGGGTGCATGTCATCGGTCTGAACCACAACCTTCACGCCCACAACATTTCGACAAGCCTCAACGGAGAGAAAAAACAGATCACCTTTGATGTTGAAATTGACCAGCGACTCACCATCAAACAGGCGCACGATACCGTCACAGCGCTTGAAGATGAGCTGCGCCGCGAATTCGATGAAAAGCTTGATATCTGCATTCATCTTGATCCTCTCCGCTTTGATGAAAAATCCACCACAGCTTTGCCATCCGGGGAAGAGGAGCAACTGCGCAGCATGATTGTTGTCGCATCTCAAAGCCTTGAGAAAATCCAGGACGTTCACGATATACAGATCAGAAAAACAGAACAAGAAAAGCTCTTTGTTACACTACATTGCTCATTTCACGATGATGCACTGCTTGAAGAGGTTCACTCACTGACAAGCCAGCTTGAGGGTGCTCTCTACCGAACCCTCAATAATGCAGGTAGAGTCATCATCCATGCTGAGCCACTTGCATAACTATCATTACATATATCTGCCATGAACATAAAAAGCAATAAACCAGTTTGCGTTACCGGAGCCTCGGGGTTCATTGCCGGTCATATTGTCAAGGAGCTGCTTGAACGGGGGTACCGGGTCAGAGGAACAGTGCGCCAACGGCTGGAAAACTATCCATTTCTTCTTTCCCTGCCAGGTGCCAGGGATCGGCTTGAGCTTGTGCAAGCCGATCTGCTCGCTGCTGGAACTTATGATCAGGCGGTGGCAGGATGCGAGTATGTCATCCATACGGCAAGTCCTTATCAGATCAATGTTAAAAACCCACAGCGTGATCTGGTTGACCCGGCTGTAATCGGAACAGAGACTGTTCTTGAGAGCTGCCTGAAGTCAGACAAGGTAAAACGACTGGTATTGACCTCATCAATTGCTGCAATTACTGATCAACCGGAGAGTCATAAAATATTTACTGAAAAAGACTGGAACATCATCTCTTCCCTTGATCGACAGCCTTATCAATACTCCAAAACACTCTCTGAACGCGAAGCCTGGGATTTTATTATGGCGAAACGACCACGATTTGATCTAGTCACTGTCAACCCTGCCATGGTCATTGGCCCATCACTCTCGCCTTCACTCAACACCTCCAACAAGATGATCCGTGATATCATGAGTGGAGTCTATCCCGGTATCATGGAGCTAAACTGGGGCTTTGTCGATGTTCGCGACGTCGCAAAAGCACATGTGCTTGCTATGGAAAACGATTCGGCCAGTGGTCGATACCTCTGTTCTGCTGAAACAATAGATATGCGGCACCTCGTGGCAATACTGAAATCCTCAGGCTTTCACCATTATGCGCTTCCAAAGATTGACCTCTCCGGAACAGCAGGCACACTTTTGATGAAAATCCTCTCTTTTACCCAGCCAAAAGATATCGGCATGTATATCCGACTGAATATTGGTCGCACCATGCACCTTGACACCTCAAAAATCAGACGTGAGCTTGGGCTGTCGTTTTTACCGATCAAACAAAGTATTATTGAAACGGTAAAAGATATGGAGAAATGGGGCCATCTCTCCCCACCAAAACATTAACGCAACCGATATCACCCAGTCCGCTTCGATACGCACTTCGTGCTACTCAGCGACCAGCCATGCCCGTATCAAAGCGACGACGACCGCTCACAAAAACTGCTCCAACACACCCCGGCACCGGTCGCCGAGTAGGGCGACAGCCCGTATCGAAGTGCCAACGCTAATCAAGGGCGACGGTTGAAGAGATGCAAGATCGGAAAAGGGCAAAAGAGCGCATGTTCATCGACGACTCTTAAGCGCTGTATCCGCTTCCGCTTCTTCATCGTATCACCAAAAAAACAGACATTGTACCACAACGCCCGAAACAGAGCGCCCGATTTTTTCAGCCCATCAGGATATTGGGTCACATAGAACAGCGCAGCAGCAACCTCAAGCAGCAACCGAATTGGAAACACCCACCACAGCGCAACCATGCTCCGATTTTTCAGCAGCATCGTCATGTTGTTGCGATGGTTGAAAAAGATCTTGTCAGGAGTACCCGCAGAAAGCGATGCTCCCCCTTCGTGCAGCACGATTGACGACGGCACCGAGCAGACCCGATAACCGGCGAGCTTCATCCGCCAGGAGAGGTCAATCTCCTCCATCTGCATAAAAAAATCCTCATCGAACCCGCCAAGCTCCACAGCAATAGCTCTCTTCACAAACATGGCAACACCCGATGCCCAGAAAATATCCTGCCCGTCATCATACTGACCGCTGTCCTGCTCTATGGCTGAAAAGGTACGCCCCAAACACCACGGATAACCAAGCCGGTCAATCATCCCGCCAGCCGCTCCGGCATAATCAAACACCTTTTTGCCACGATGATATGGCTTCAGTGAAAGGATTTTCGGCTGTAAGGCTGCAATGCGCTCATCCTCAAGAGCTGCCCGGACAAGCTGCTCAAGCCATAAGGGATCATGCTCCGTATCATCATTCATGAAAACGACATAGTCCGCAGTGGAATGTTTAAGCCCCTCGTTGCAGCCACCGGCGTAACCGCGATTTTGCGGGAGACGCAGCAACCGGGCACACCTGTACCGTTTGACCAGAAAAACAAGACCCGCCTCCGTTCCGCCATTATCCACCACAATGATACCCATTGAGGGATAACGGGTCTCTGCAAGCGAGTCGAGACATCGCTCCAGCATATCCCGCCGTTTGAAATGGGGAATGATAATATCAACAGTGGGAAAATGCTCCATAAAGGGCTACCGGAGCGTTCTCCAGAACTCACCAGCAAGGGTGGCGCACGCTTCAGGAGTCGATGCGGATGCTATGTGCTGCAACAGCGCCGTCCCGACCACTGCCCCATCCGCCAGAGCCCACATTGACTCAACACGAGACTTGTCCTTGATGCCAAATCCAACAACAAATTTTTTTCGGGTATGCTGGCGCACTCTTTTCAAATACTCATCAATCGAATCCTCAAATGATGCCTCGGAGAGTTTGGCGGTGCCAGTGGTACCATTGACCGCAAGACAGTAGGAAAAATCGGTTGAAAGCGAGTCAATCAGCTCAATCCTCTCCGGCGAAGAAACCGGAGAGACAAGAAAAACCACCGTCAGGCCCACACTTTTAGCTTTTTGGAGAAAATCAGCAGCCTCTTCGGGAGGGAAATCAGGTATCAGCAGCCCGTCAACACCAGCCGCCACTGCGTCATGCAAAAACGCATCAATGCCGTAGGCAATCACCGGATTACAGTAGCCCATCAGCAGAATGGGAACATTGACTGGCTTGCACCCCTCACCCTGGCGAGCACACCGTACCAGCTCAAGGAGATGTTTGATGGTGACACCATTGCCAATAGCGGTATGTGCCGCCTCCTGAATCACCGGCCCGTCACCAATAGGGTCGGAATAGGGCATTCCGAGCTCGACAATATCAGCACCGCTCTCCTCCAGCGCCTCAAGCACTGGAAGGGTCGCACCAACAACCGGAAACTCAGGCATATAATAGGCAATCAGCAGCTTTTTATCCTGCTGCAACAGGGTTGTAATGCGGTCTTGGAACATAGAAAAGTTTGGTCGATCAACGGATCAGTTGTGGAATAACAAAAATATCAAGCACCATTGATACCATGGTTGTAATATGGACCAGAACACTTCCCCAGATATTTTTGGTTTTAAGAACAAGGTATCCACCCAAAATGCCTATCGGAAAAGCCATCATGCCCATCAGCGCCCGCTCCTGCATACCGACAGACGCAACCGCAAAATGGTTGACAACATAAAAAATCGTTGTCAGAAAAACCGTAAGATGTTTGTTGACCCCCTTTTCAATAAGGGCAGAAAACATGATGCCCCGCCAGAGGAACTCTTCTGCCAGAATCAGTATCGGAAAGAGATAGAGCAATGAACCGTTCACCAGAATAAACTCCATCCCGGCCATAGGCGCACCACCATTTTTGTAATACATCACGGTGTTGATGATATCCATGGCAAACAAAACCGCACCGGCAATACCGCCCCACTTCAGGGATTTTCCCAAATTTCCCCCGGCAAGGTAGATCTTCTGCCACTCACCAAGCTTGTTTCCCCGATAAAGCACCAGTCCAATTGATCCAAAAACATAAAGGAGCAGAGCTGGCCACTCCTTCAACACCGTAAAATGGCCAATAAGACCAACAATCCAGATCGCCCCCATCAGCGAGAACGAAAGAGTCAAACGTGCCTTGAGCGACTCTGAAGCTGAAATGCCTGAACTCAACGATTTAATCGATTTCATAATGAAATAATGAGATTAAAAGATGCTTTCCCGAATGTACAGCGGACGCTCTTCATAATCAATCGGATCAGGAATGCCCATCACCTCGAAGGCTCTGAGCCTGCGGGCACAACTGTCACAAACGCCGCACGCCCTCCCCTCGCTTTTATAGCACGACCAGCTCAGATTGAACGGCGCACCCAGCTCCATCCCCTTGCGAACAATCTCTGATTTCTGCATCTCAATCAGAGGAGTGAGGATCTCAATATCGGTCTCAGGTTTCGTTCCAAGTGCGATAACGGTATTGAAGGCATCATAGAATACTTTTCGACAATCAGGATATCCGGATGAGTCCTCCTCCACCGCCCCGATAAAAATCTTGTTGGCACCAATAACCTCCGACCAGCTCACCGCCATCGAAAGAAAACCGGCGTTACGGAAAGGGACATAGCTGGTTGGAATCGAAGAGCCCTGAAGGTCAGCGCCACCAACAGGCATGGAGAAGTCGGTCAAGGAAGAGCCACCAATCTGGGCAAGAAAATCCGCATTGACCTCAAGACGCTGCTCTATGTTGTAATGGTTGCAAATTGACCTGAACGACTCCAGCTCCTTCTGCCACGTCCGCTGTCCGTAATTGACGTGCATGGCTGCCAGTACAAAGCCCTGCTCATGAGCAATTGCGGTGGTGACGAGGCTGTCCATGCCGCCGCTGAGAAGGAGTACTGCTTTTGGTGGTGGTGTTGACACGAATCTCTGCATCTCTTATGTTAACAGTATGTTGTCTCGTCGGAAGAGAATTAGAACCCTTTCCACGAAAGTACGCAACGCTCTCGACTATCTGAAATATTCAGTGCAGTAATGAACTATACATCATTCAGCCTGCTTACCAACATCCTGTATTCCTCTTTTGTCGAACGCATACATTTATGGTAGAACTATAGGTATTATTCTGCGCAGAAGGCAAACATTCAGCAATCGTTATCCACGCAGCAATCGTTCGAGAAGAAGCTCCTGAAGCTCTCTTCTTCCGTCCAGAACACAGTGAATAAAAACCTTGCGAGCCACGATCCGGTAAATAATCCGATAGGGCTTGTGGTGGAGTTCACGATAGTCCAGAACATATACTCTCTGAAGTTCGGGAGGATAATGTCCTCGATCCGGAAAAATGCCAAGAGTCAGACAGGCTTCCCGCAGTCCATCGACAAGGGTGTCTGCTCGTTCAACAGAATCGTGATGAGCAACGTATTTCCAGATATCGAGAATATCAGCCTCCGCATCATCAGTCAGGAAAACATCATAGTTCATAACTCCTTCAGTCTGGAAATCTGCTGGCGGATCAACTCAAACGATACGCTGGCAGGCTTATACCTTCCCTGCTCAATGCTCTGTGAACTTTTGGCAAGTATTTTCAGCATAGCCAAGCTTTGCTGTGTCTCTTCATAGAGATGCACATCCTGCAAAATCACCTTCGCTTCACCGTTATGGGTGATAATCATGGTTCCTCTATTGGCAGAAACCTCACGGATAACTTCCGAAGCGTGAGTTTTCAAAAAGCTGATCGGCTTGATCGAAGTACTGTAATTCATAAGGATATCCTTTTGGATCGACTCTAATAAAGACCTTATAATAGTCAAAATCAACAATCAATCACAAATAAAAAAGCCAACCCGAAGGCTGGCTTTTTTAAAGAAACAGAGTGCTGAGCGCCGATTAATACATGCCGCCCATACCACCCATTCCACCTTGAGGCATTGCTGGCATGTCGGCTTTATCGTCCTTGATGTCAGTAATAGCAGCTTCGGTGGTCAAAAGAATACCGGCAACCGATGCAGCGTTCTCAAGAGCGCTTCTGGTCACCTTGGTAGGATCGACAACACCTGCATCAACCAGGTTTTCGTATACCTCTGTTCTGGCATTGAAACCAAAATCACCAGTACCTGCCTTCACCTTCTCAAGCACAACTGCGCCATCTGTGGTGCCAGTGTTGGCAACAATCTGGCGAAGTGGCTCTTCGAGCGCACGGCGGATAATTTCAATACCGGTCTTCTGATCTTCATTGTCTGCAACAGCTCTGTCAAGACCCTTGATCGCACGGATCAGGGCAACACCGCCACCAACAACAATACCTTCCTGCACAGCAGCGCGGGTAGCGTGCAGCGCATCCTCAACACGAGCCTTCTTCTCTTTCATCTCAACTTCTGTCGATGCGCCAATGTGCAGCACAGCAACGCCACCTGAAAGCTTTGCAAGACGCTCCTGCAGCTTTTCGGTATCGTAGTCAGAGGTTGATTTTTCTACCTGTCCCTTGATCTCGTTGATACGGGCCTTGATCTCTTCAGCAGTGCCCTTGCCTTCAACAATCGTGGTATTATCCTTGTCGATAGTGACGTGTCCAGCCTGACCAAGGTAGTTGATGGTTGTATTTTCGAGTTTGTAGCCCTTCTCTTCGGAGATAACAGTACCACCGGTGAGAATTGCGATATCTTCAAGCATGGCCTTGCGGCGGTCGCCAAAGCCAGGAGCTTTGACTGCACAGACGCGGAGAGTACCACGCAGCTTGTTCACCACAAGCGTTGCAAGAGCTTCGCCTTCGATATCTTCCGAAATAATAAGAAGAGGACGTCCAGACTGTGCTGATTTTTCAAGAATCGGGAGCAGCTCCTTCATGTTGCTGATCTTCTTGTCGTGAATCAGAATCAGCGGATCTTCAAGCTCAGCTTCCATCGTCTCAGAGTTGGTCACAAAGTAAGGAGAGAGGTAGCCACGATCAAACTGCATACCCTCAACAACCTTCAGCTCGGTCTCCATTCCCTTTGCTTCCTCAACGGTGATAACACCATCTTTTCCAACCTTCTCCATCGCTTCGGCAATCAGTTCACCGATTTCAGGATCGTTGTTAGCAGAGATAGTTCCAACCTGTGCAATCTCTTTTTTACCAGAGATGCTGCGGCTGATGTTTCTCAGCTCCTGAACAACCTCTTTCACTGCGCGATCAATACCTCTTTTCAGGTCAATCGGACGAGCACCAGCAGTGACGTTCTTCAAACCTTCACGGTAGATTGCCTGGGCAAGCACTGTGGCTGTGGTTGTACCATCACCAGCGACATCACTGGTTTTGGATGCAACTTCACGCACCATCTGGGCACCCATGTTCTCTACAGCATCGGAGAGTTCAATCTCTTTTGCAACGGTCACGCCATCTTTGGTTGAAGTTGGAGCACCAAATTTTTTGTCGATCAGAACATTACGTCCGGCAGGTCCGAGGGTAACTTTAACCGCGTTGGCCAATTTGTCCACGCCAACTTTAAGCCTCGCTCTGGCTTCAGTATCATAAAGAATATCTTTTGCAGTCATTGTACTGTTTTCCTCCAATAAGGTTTTTAAGGGTTAATAACTATTAAAGAATGGCGAAAATATCCGACTCACGCATGATGAGGTAATCCTCACCTTCCACGCTCACTTCGGTGCCGGAATATTTACCATAAAGCACTTTGTCGCCAGCCTTCACCTGCATTTCAAGCAGTTGGCCATTATCAGCAACTTTACCTGCACCTACAGCAACAACTTCACCATACTGCGGTTTCTCTTTCCCTGTATCAGGAATATAAAGGCCGCCCTTGGTTTTTTCTTCCGCCGCTGCTGGCTTAACAATAACTCGATCAGCTAAGGGTTTCAAGTTCATTGTCTTCTCTCGTTTTGGTTTTTGATTGAATAGTAAGATACTATGGTGAACAATTTACTATCTTTTTTAGCACTCGAACACATTGAGTGCTAAAATGATTTTCAATAATAAGAAAAATTTTATCTCATCCAAAAAATTTCTTCCCGGGTGAACTGAATTTTTCACTTTCGCAACAGAATCCCATGCACCAGCCACTCTGCTACACTATCGGGAAAGTCACCCTGGAAAAACTGGCCAGCATCCACTCAAAAATGCAGGATGATACCGCCACTACTGACGATCGTATCCTCGCTGCTCTTCTGGAGGAGATCACGGCACTTGCCAAAAACCGCATCTCGGTTGTGTTAAACGAAACCGAGTTCAGTAAGGGAGGTAATGTGTGGGTTGAACGCACCCAAGGGCACTTCCCGCACATCAGACTGCATGGAGGTGCACTGGAAGACGATCCAATTGCCTGAAGTTTGTCTGAACCTTGATTCTCCTGAATTTCATGATGGCTTGATTATTGCACCAACGAAAATCAAGCCAATCCTTGAATCCTTGAATCATGGTTCAAGAGACTTTGCCGCACCATCCAATCATGGTTCAGACAAGCTCCTTGATATATCGCCCGGTCAGCGACTCCTCGCAAAGCGCTATCTCTTCGGGTGTCCCTTCGACCACAATGGAGCCACCTTTATCTCCGGCACCAGGTCCAAGATCAATAACCCAGTCTGCCTGTTTGATAATGTCGGGATTATGCTCAATAACAACGAGGGTGTTTTTCTGTTCCAGCAGCTTCTCAAAACAGAGAATCAGCTTGTTGATATCCTCAAAATGGAGTCCGGTTGTGGGTTCATCAAAGATAAAAAGCGTATGTGCGGTATCCGCATGGGCAATAAAACTTGCCAGCTTGAGGCGTTGCGCCTCCCCACCAGAGAGAGTACTGGACGACTGGCCAAGCCTGATATAGCCAAGCCCTACCTCATCAAGCACCATCAATTTTTTAACAATGCTCTTCTCACGACTGAAAAAGGTGATCGCCTCCTCTACCGTCAAATCAAGCACCTCAGCAATGGACTTGCCCTGATACTTCACCGCAAGAGCCTCGGGCTTATAGCGAAGGCCTCCGCAATCTTCACAAACGGCCTCAATATCAGCAAGAAACTGCATTTCAATATGCACACTGCCTTCACCCGCACAGGTTTCACAGCGACCGCCAGGAATATTGAAAGAAAAATAGCCAGCCTTCAGTCTCCGCTGCTGTGCATCCGGTGTTTGAGCAAAAAGGGTACGGATATCATCAAATATTTTCAGATAGGTTACCGGGTTGCTTCGACTTGATTTTCCGATGGGCGACTGGTCAACATGCTCAACGCGATCAACAAGCCATGCGCCTGTCAATGAACGATGGGCCCCAACACTCTCCTTAGTCCCGGCCTTTGCCCGCAAAATTCCTCTGTTGAGAATATCATTGACAAGGGTAGACTTGCCTGAGCCGCTCACCCCCGTGACACAGGTCATGACGTTGAGAGGAAAGCGCACATTGATATTCTTCAGGTTGTTCTGCATCGCGCCAGCAATCTCGATACAAGAGGTAAAATCGACTGTCCTGCGACACTCTGGGACAGAAATCTCTTTCTTACCATTGAGATATTGTGCCGTAAGCGACATACCCCTCTCCCTCATCTCTGCAACCGAACCATGAAAAACCACCTCTCCACCCAGACGACCGGCATAAGGGCCGAGATCAATAACCTCATCAGCAGCCTCAATGATTTCCCGATCGTGCTCAACCACCACCACTGTATTGCCAAGATCGCGCAACTTCCTGAGCAGCGTAATGAGGCGCGCTGAATCACTCTGATGGAGACCGATACTTGGCTCATCGAGAATATAGATGGCACCGACAAGCGGAGAGCCAAGAGAGGTGGAAAGATTGATGCGCTGAAACTCGCCACCACTCAGCGTGTGGGTCAGGCGGTCAAGAGAGAGATAGTTCAAGCCAACATCAAGGAGATAACCGAGGCGCTTGATAATCTCCTCCAGAATAACCTCAGCCACCTTTCGATCAAATGGTGAAATATCGAGATTCCGGAAAAACTCGGATGCCTCGGTAATGTTCATGCGCGACACTTCAGCAATATCGCGGCCTGAGACCCTCACCAGCCGGGCATCAGGATTAAGACGGCTACCCTCACAATCAGGACAGACTGCATATCCCCGGTAACGACTCAAAAAAACCCTGTAGTGCATCTTGTAACCAGCATCTTTTTCTATCTCGGCAAAAAAAGCACGAATCCCCTTATAGCGCCCATCCGGCATACCCTTCCAGATCAGCTCCTTTTGCGCATAAGAGAGCTTTTCATAAGGCACGCTGATCGGAACACCCATATCATCGGCATACTCAAGAAGCTCCATGAGATTCCAACGGTATTTTTCCGAGTTCCAGCAGGCAATAGCTCCCTCTTCAAGCGTCAGTGACTTATCGGGAACAACAGCATCCTCATCAATACCGGCAAGACGGCCGAAGCCCTGACAGGTCGTACATGCGCCAATTGGAGAATTAAATGCAAAAAGCTGGGGAGATGGCTCCTGATATTCAATACCGTTCAATTCAAGGCGATCACTGAACAGATAGCTTTTACCTCCGACAACCTTCAAAACAGCATAGCCGCCCGATTCATTGAAACAGCTCTCCGCAGCCTGCGACACACGGCTGAACACCTTCTCAGCCTGCCGGGCGACAAAGCGGTCAACCAGCACAAGCAGCGCAGCCCGGTCGGTCGGAGGCATCTCCAGCACCCGCTTACAGGCGGCTGGCTGGTTGAGATCAAGAATCTCCTCTCCAGCAACCACTCTGAAAAAACCCTTTTTCAGGAGACTTGCTATCTCATCCTCCACGGAGCAACTATGGTGTCCGGCATCCTGATGGGCAGGGAAGAAAAATCCGGCATAAAATTTTGTCCCCTCCTCAAAAAAACCCGCCTGCAAACTCACATCATCCGGGGTATGCTTCAGCACAAGTTCATTGGTATCACGAGAGTAGATTTTACCAATACGAGCATACAGCAGACGGAGATAGTCATAGATTTCAGAAACGGTACCAACCGTTGAACGCGGATTTTTTGGAATGGATTTCTGCTCTATGGCAATGGCCGGCGCAATCCCTTCAACACTTTCAATATCAGGCCGGGGCATTCTTTCAAGAAACTGCCGTACATAAGCAGAGAGTGACTCCACATACCGACGATGCCCTTCAGCATAGAGCGTATCGAAGGCGAGACTTGATTTACCAGACCCACTGACTCCCGTTAACACCACAAACTTGTTTCGGGGGATACAAACTGAAATATTCCGAAGATTATGAGTATTAATTCCCTTAAAAACGATATCCGGCAAACTTGTTTCACTGACTGCAAAATCCCCTGGCCTGTTACTGGTCATATAAATTGAAATGTCATCTTGTTTTATTAGAATATCAGATAATCACTTGCCCATCTGCTGCAAAAGTGAGTGAATGGTGGTTGATTCCAAAAGCTTTTGAATTTTATTCTGCAAAGTACCCATATATCCCCTGTGGTTACACGAAGAGAAAACTTCACAACTTTCCGCATGTACACCACAACGAACAAGGTGGGGCTTCCCCTCAATAGCCACCGCAATATCAGCAACGGTGATGTCGTGCGTCGTCCTGCACAACATATATCCTCCCTTGACACCCTGGACAGAGTGAGCAATACCAGACCTTTTGAGACTCTGTAATGCCTTGGAGAGAAACTCCTGTGAAAAGCCAATATCGTCAGCCATCTCCTTGACCGTGACGACCCGACCAAGACCCTTTGTTGCAAGATAGGTAACGGCGTGCAACCCGTATTCAAATTTTCTGGAAACCTGAAGCATAATATGCATCATTGAATCTGTTACAAAACCGGATAAATTTAACCCTATTATTCGTATTAACCAATAATATTATATTCATTCAGGTCAGATTTTCGGATCGTCAATTTTTTGCATCCATAAACATTTCACCGATTTTTCAATCATGAGCAAAACAGTCAAAGATCAATACTTTCAATGGCAGTTGTCACCTGAAACAGAGGCAAAAATCAGATACCAGGAGTACGGAGACGATAATCCGGAACAGACTCCCATCCTGTTTCTTCACGGCTACGGCGGAATGATAGAGCACTGGAACCTGAATATTCCCCAGTTCGCGCAAAAACACAAGATTTATGCAATGGATTTGATCGGATTCGGAAAATCACAGAAACCAAATGTGCGATACTCTCTGGAACTCTTTGCCTCACAGATTGAGACCTTTCTCTATCTGAAAAAAATCGATTCTGTCATTATTGTCGGCCATTCCATGGGGGCTGCCAGCGCCATCTTCTTTGCCCATCATCGTCCTGAAAAGATAAAAGCGCTCATACTGGCAAACCCGTCAGGACTTTTTGGTGACACCATGGATGGCATGACAAGTATCTTTTTCGGACTGGTAGCCTCCCCGTTCATTGGAGAGATGCTGTTCACTGCTTTCGCCAACCCCGTCGCTGTAGGCCAAAGCCTTTCACCAACATACTTCAATCAGCAGAAGGTTGATGATGTACTCATCAGCCAGTTTACTCAGCCACTGCAAGACAGGGGTGCCCAGTACTCTTATCTCTCCCCGTCAAAAAGACCTCTTGATTTCAGGCTTGACCATCTGAAGAGACCATGTAACTACAAAGGGCCTGCATTTCTGGTCTGGGGCGCTGAAGACGTTGCCCTCCCGCCACACAAAATCATCCCTGAATTTCAGGAGCTTTTGCCACAGGCGGGCGCATACATCATCCCCAAAGCATCGCATTGCATCCACCACGATGCTGACGAAGAGTTCAACAAACGACTGGCAATGATTCTTGACCTGATCGATGACAAAAAGTAATGCCGATTGCTACAGGGCTTTCAGCCCTATCTGAAAAGCGTAGCCTTTGAAGACGCCTGAAGGTACCCACTGAAAGCCCATCTGCCAGCAATGCAGATCACGATGAAGCTGAAGCATCGGAAAAACAACTTTTCCATTTCCGAGATCATACCCTGTATTCACGCCCGTCTGCCAGTTTTTTGACCATGCCACTTTAGCCGAAACATTGAGCAACTTGTCATAAGTGCTCTCCAGTGGATTGCTTTTATCAGTTTGCAGCAAAAAAGAGAATCGGAGTTGCCAGTCACTGGCGGTGAACGGCTCATGAAACAGTGTGCGGTCGGTATACGAGGCAAAAGGGGCCGCATGGGTTGATGCAAAAGAGGCAACAGATCCAGCCTGTCGGCTACCCTGCAGACTCAGACTCATGCTCATAAATCCTTTCACAAAACGCAACAGAGCGTTTCCATCGTCACTGTTATAGCGGTTCACCCTGTCGCCAGTGACCGTATTATAGCTGTAAAAGTCATACATCGCCCCTCCACTCAAAAGAAAGTTTTGCGCCAGCACATTACTCGATGTGACAACGGTCAGCGGTGCCAGACGAAAAGCATCAACTGCACCATTATAGGCGGTGGAGGCTGTCAATGAGAGCAACTGAACTGTACGATCCCCATCAGCCACATCTCCCTCTTCAGATGAGAGCGCACCTTTGAATCTGCCATGCAACAGATTTTTCAGGGAAATACCAACCACACTTTGCCCTGCTGGAACACCGGTAAACCTTGTCGCCTCAAAGTTGTTGAAGGGCGTTGCATTCGGCCAGTCATACACATTGCTCGATGCAGCGCCATACCAATGGCCGGAAAATGGAGAATTCCAGGTATAACTGATGAGAGGAATAAAGGTATGACGCAACGCCTTCAGCCCAACGATATGTTCAAACAAACCTGTCCCAAGAGTACCATAAAGCCTGGTACCAGCATCCACAGAGACAACCGTCGTTGAAAAAGGGCTCTCTCCACCATCCGTTCGCAGAGAGTGGATAGAGGTGATGGATGGATTGATATTGAGATGATGGAACAGTGTTGATTGCATCCGTAATGGAAACAGCATTCTCGTCCCTCTATACCCACTCCCCGATGCCGGTTGCACACTCTGAAAACTTATCCCCTGCGTCAACAATGCATTATAACCATCAGCAAACTCCCGATAATACCCAAGTTCTCCCTGGGCAAATCCCCGGTAGCCTGAAGATGAGAGGTTGTTCAGCGAAAGAGACTCAACCGCAAGGGAGGCTCCGGTTGTTACTGATACAGCCGACCTCCAGCTCTCATCCTCCAGGGAGAAGCCGGAACGAAAAGGATAGTGCCGGTTCTGGTAAAAGGTTGCCTCGGTACTTTGGCGATCATTGTGATTGCGCAGATCAGCGGATCGATTATAGGTAGCGGTAACAATGCTGTTCTCATCATGAAAGCTCTTTACCAGTGATGCGCGTGAATTGGTTTGTTCAGTCAAAACAGTCTCCATATTGATCGCATTCAGATCATCGTGACGTTTACCACCCTGAAACTGCAAAGCAACATCAAGCTGTGACGAGGCATCAAAAACCTGGTGGTGAACAATATTTGCATTCCACTCAGACGAGAGTGGCAAAGCAGCATCAACCACATAGCGCTTGTACTCCCCGGTGATCTGCCCCGAAAAGGCATCACGTTTTGTATAACGAAACCGCTCCCCAAGTCGCCAACTCCCGTTCACGGCAATATCTCCCGCTACCCTGAGATCGGAGTAATCATCTATGGCCCAGTAATAGCCAAGATTCGACAATGCCGTACTATGTGAGTAACTCGCAAGCGTGGGCATAAGAAAACCGGAGATCCTTTCACGTTTGGCTGGAAAAGCCATGTAGGGAAGAGCCATAACCGGTATGGCAGGCAAACGCATCGAAAAGATCTCGGGCCTGATATACATATAAAGCGGCTTTGCCCTAATCCCTGTATCAGGATTAAAGGTGATGGAAGAGGAGGAGAACCAGTAATGCGGTTCAATCTCATCACAGGTGGTAAAGGTACCATCCCTGACAACCATATCGCCATTTTCAAGCCTTGAAACCCGATCACCCTTAAATTTAACAGCCCCTGAAGAGGATGAGATATGTGTCGTCTCTCCCCTTCTGGTTTTAAAATTATAGGTCATCGTTTCGGCAAAAAAGCTCCCCTGCCTGTCACTGAACATCGCGGGTTCAGCAACCGATTGTGAAGAGTCTACGGTACCAAAAGCACGCAGCAGAGAGGTCGTGCCATCAATAACAATTCTTGGAGCCTTGACACTGGAGTCATCGTCATTGATCTTCGCTTTACCCCAGAGTTCCATGCTCCGGCGATCAAAATTATAGACAACCGAATCTTTTGCCGTAAACCGGACAACACTTTTCATGGCGCTCCGATCTTTCCGCACGTCAGCAGCATACAAAGCCCTCTGAAAAGCAAGGGTCATGAGCAGCATAAGAATGCTCAAAATGGGCAGAAACAAGGTTTTTCGCTTGATAAACGTCAATGCAGTAATGTTCCCCAACAGTATTGTGATGGCCGCTGATAAAAGTTTCAGAATATATTATTTTATTGTCCTATGATAATGGTTTTACCGACACTCTTTTTGCCTTTTCGTTCCATGATACCAACACCCTATTGCGCTCCCGATGCAACCGGACATTTCGGCAGTTTCGGAGGAAAGTTTATCCCGGAAACACTGATAAAAAATGCTGCTGATCTTGAATCAGAGTACCGTAAGGCAAAAAGTGATCCGGCCTTCCGATCAACACTTGACCAGCTCCTTCGAGACTATGTTGGCAGACCAACGCCACTCTACCATGCTGAGCGGCTGAGCAGAACAGTGCAAGGGGCACAGATTTACCTCAAACGGGAAGATCTTTGCCATACTGGCGCCCATAAAATAAACAATGCCCTCGGCCAGGTACTTCTTGCTCAACGCATGGGCAAAAAACGGGTCATTGCTGAAACCGGTGCAGGCCAGCATGGGGTAGCAACAGCAACCGTCTGCGCGCTTTTTAATCTTGAGTGCATCGTCTATATGGGCGAGGAGGACATCCGGCGACAGGCGCCGAACGTTGCACGAATGAAGCTCCTCGGGGCAGAGGTACGCGCAGTCGGCAGCGGTTCAAAAACCCTCAAAGATGCCACCAGCGAAGCAATCCGTGACTGGATGAATAACCCGGAAGAGACCTTCTACATTATCGGTTCAGTTGTCGGTATGCACCCCTATCCGATGATGGTTCGTGATTTTCAGGCAATTATCGGCAAGGAGACCCGTTCGCAGATTATTGCGCAGACAGGAAAACTGCCTGATGTGATAACGGCATGTATTGGAGGCGGAAGCAATGCCATCGGGATGTTTTATGAGTTTCTGAAGGATGCAGCACAGATCGAACTGATTGGAGTCGAAGCGGCTGGAGAGGGGCTTCAAGGACGACACGCAGCCTCGCTGACCCTGGGCACCCCCGGAGTACTGCACGGAGCAATGACAAAGCTTCTGCAGAATGAAGACGGACAGGTACAGGAGGCACACTCCATCTCCGCAGGCCTTGATTATCCGGGTGTAGGCCCTGAACACTGCTATCTCCAGGAGCTGGGTCTGGTTACCTACACCTCCGTCACCGACGACGAAGCTCTTTCAGCTCTTGCGACTCTTGCAAGAACTGAAGGGATCATCTGTGCCCTTGAATCAGCTCATGCCGTGCACTATGCCATCAAGAGAGCCCCCTGCATGGCAAAAGAGGCTATCCTTGTGGTCAATCTCTCAGGACGGGGAGATAAAGATATGGAGACCATTGTCCGTGAGCTGGAACTGTAAAAAAATTGCTCCCGGAAGTTGCACAAGAATAAAATATCTTTATATTTGTCACTCATTAAGCGGGAATAGCTCAGTTGGTAGAGCACAACCTTGCCAAGGTTGGGGTCGCGAGTTCGAGTCTCGTTTCCCGCTCAGAGATTGAAAACAGAAAAGCCTCCTTCAACAGGGGGCTTTTCTGTTTATACTTATGCTCCTGACAGGAACGATACTGTTCAGCAACAAACGACCCATGGAACCGAATCTTCTGCTCATCATTCCGCTCGTACTACTCACCACTCTTGTCGTTGGTATCGGCGCTGGTATGCTGCTTGCCAGAAAAGCACCATGGATTCCTCGAAAAATTGTTTCTATCGAAGCCTCAACTGTCAGTGGGCGGGGAGCTTTTGCCCTGCAAAAAATCAAGGAGGGGGATATTATCGAACGCTGCCCTGCGCTTGAAGTTACCGATAAAGATATCGGAGGCGAGTTGCTGAACTACGTCTTCTACGGAAAAACAGAGAACGCCCGCCTGGTGGCAATGGGTAACGGAATGCTCTTTAACCACTCTTCCACCCCAAATGTCGCCTATTATCGAGAGGAGACATCACTCGGTACTGAGCTTATTCTTTACGCACTGCGAGATATCAGCAAAGGCGAAGAGCTCTTCTACACCTATGGTGATGAGTGGTGGACAACCAGGCAATAACACTAATCCTTCACCCAGGAACCGGGAAAAGGGATTTGACTTTCGCCTGAAGGTTTGCCAAGTAATAAACCCTCAACACTGATATCCTCATCCAGCTCTTCCAAGTGAATGCCATACCCCTTTTCCAATCAACCGCCAGTTCTGAAGCTCTGATGCTGTTGCATTCATCAGTCGTGGATACCAAGCCAGCGGCACGGTAATGGAGCGACCATCACTCAAATCAACGGTTAGTGCATCAAGTGCCACGGTTACCTGCTCCGCTGCAGAAACATTGATTTCAAGTGTTGAAGTAACCATACCAAGCCTCTATAAAATTCAAGTTTTAAGTCCAGCCCTATCAGACCAACGCGGTCGGCTCTGTTGTTTTTACCACTGGCCAAAGCAAGCAAGACTTCTCAAAGCCAAGTGAAAAGCTGAGGAACCACATCTACGATTATGTGGTCACCGACTCGAAAATTGAAAAAGCTTTTGTGCATGAGCTTGATACCAGCACGGAGGTTGTTGTCTTCTTGAAGCGCCTGGTCAGATAACCGGATAAAAATGACCAGAAATTGGCATACCATGCCGTAGAGTCCCCCGCATCATCTCGCGGATTGGCACACAAGTACCACCCTATTCATAACCGGTCGCAGGAACCCCTCCTCTACAAGAATCACACGCTGCGCCTCGGTAATATCGCCCGACTCAATCACACCATTATACTTGCCCTGCAACCGCTTCAGCGCCCGCAATGTGTCAGCCAGCTTTTCATTCGGCTTTGCCATCTGCATTTAATAATTGGAGTTACCAGTACAAGCTACGTAACCCTTCTCTCGTAATATAACTTTGTTATTCCCTGAGATAGCGCACGCAAAGGACTGTAAAAAAATAAGATAAAAAAACGGGTGTTAGCTTTATTGA
>SZYA01000075.1 GCA_005843815.1 Chlorobium sp. | reverse complement strand
GATCAGGAGTTCAAACGGGTTGTACCGGTTTCGGCTTTGGTTTTGGCGCTGGTGCGGGAGCAGCTACTGGCGCAGGTTTTTGTGGTTTTGTGGCTCCACTTTTGTTCGCCGGAGCTACGCTGTTGGGGCTGGCAGGCGCTGCTGCTGGTGCCTCTGGCGCTGGAGTTGGAGCGGCGGCGGCGTGGCCCTGATAGTACTGAAAGCCTTTCGGGGTGTAGTATTCAATATAGACATCGCTGCCAAGCAGGTCAGAGGGGGTGTTGGTCTCTCCTGACATTGGGACAGCAATAACCGTTTCCGGGATATGGAAGTACCTGTTCTCAAGCTTCAGTGTTGGATCACTGTAGCAGCGCTTCATAAACCCGGCCCACACAGGAAGCGCTGCGCGAGCGCCTTGACCATACTCCATTGAGGTGAATTTGATGCGCTCGTCATCAAATCCTGTCCAGACTACGGCAACAAGTTGAGGGGTAAATCCGGCAAACCAGGCATCCCTCATGCTTTGCGTTGTCCCTGTTTTTCCTGCGGCTTCAACATTAAAGCCGTAACGGGCACGGACGGCAACTCCGGTACCTTTGTTGATCACATCTTTCAACATCGAAACCATCACAAAGTTTGAGGTGGAGTCGATGGCAAAGCGTCTGTTTGGAGTGTACTCCGACAAAACCCGGCTATGTTTGTCCTCGATTTTCAGGATAGATATAGGTTCGTTCCAAAAACCGTTATTGGCAAATGTCGAAAAAGCTCCAGCCAGTTCAAGCGGTGATACCTCTGCTGTTCCAAGAGCTATAGAGAGGTTTGAAGGCATGGGAGAGGTGATGCCCATTTTTCTTGCATAGCTGATAATCTCCGCTGTGGAGAGGTTCTCGTAGGCAAGCCGCACAGTAACCTGGTTGAGTGAGCGGCTTAAGGCGGAGCGGAGAGTGGTCATGCCGCCCGAAGAGCCATCGGAGTTTCTTGGGGACCAGATTCCGTTGCCGCTATTGAGGGCAAGAGGTTGGTCAAGTACCTGGAAGTTTGCAGGTAGCCCTTTGTCGATAGCCGTTGTATAGACAAAAGGTTTGAAGGTTGAACCCGGCTGTCGTCTGGCTTGCCAGACATGGTCGAACTGGTACTTGTAGTCATCGGAGGAGAACCTGTTGCCCCCAACCCAGGCCTTAACATGTCCATTGGCCGGGTCGATAGCAACCAATGCAACCTGAATTCGGGTCTTCTCCTGCAGAAGATCGTTCAGCCATACTTTGTCGGCCTTGAGATGTGCCATGGCCTGCTGATCCGAAAATCCATTATCCTTCAGCTCTTTAAACCGCTCACTCTCCATGATGATCTGGGTCTTGAGTGACTCCGGCCATCTCCATGCACGGTCAAATGATGCCTGCAATTCAGCAAGATGTTCTGCGGCAGCTTGCTGGGCATACTGCTGCATACGACTGTCGAGCGTTGTATGTATCGTCAGGCCGTCGCGGTAGAGGTCAACATTGCCAAGCTGCGCGGCAGGCTTGATGGTTTGACGAATATATTCTGTAAAATATGGCGCAAGTCCCTGATGGCTCACCGGAGTGTATTTCAGTACTAATGGGCTTTTTTTCGCGGTGGCGGCCTGTTTTGGGGTTATAAATCCCTCCTTTTCCATCAGTGAGAGGATAAGGTTCCTTCTGCCGATAGCGCTGGTGGGGTTTTTTGCCGGATTGTAGGCGGTCGGGTTTTTCAGCGTGGCAATAAGTGTTGCACTCTCAGGCAGCGTCAGTAAATATGCTGATTTACCGAAATAGGTGTGAGCCGCAGCTTCAACGCCATAAGCCCCTGAACCAAAATAGACCGTATTGAGATAGAGTGCCAGAATCTCATCTTTTGTATATGTTTTTTCAAGCTCAATTGCGGTAACCAACTCTTTTACTTTCCTGGTGACAGTGCGTTCCTGGGTCAGATAGAGGTTTTTTGCAAGCTGCTGGGTAATGGTGCTCGCCCCCTGCCAGCGACTGCGCATTTTGATGATATTTTCGCCCATTGCCAGCACCAGTCGTCGCATATCGACACCCCAGTGATTATAAAAAGCTACATCTTCAGTGGCAATAAGGGCATAGCGGGTCGAACGCGGAATAGACCTGAGGGAGATAAAGGTGCGATTTTTCAGAAAAAATTTATGCAGAAGCACGCCATCCTCTGAATAGACAAGAGAGGCTAGGTCGGGGTTTGGATTTTCGAGTTCCTCAATGCTTGGGAGACCAAGAAAAGATTTTGCTGCATAACCTGCCACAGAGGTGACCAGCGTCAGGGCGATAAGTGATGCTATAAAGAGAAGTTGTTTTTTCGAGAATATTTTACTCACAATGAAGTCTTAATGTTGAAGCTTGTAATAGTGTTCTGCACGCTCAAAATGTTGTAGAAGCTCGTGTGCAAATTGAGCGGTCTCTTCGAGCATTGGCAGGTGACCAAGCTCCATGAACTTTGCCAGATGTGTGGGCGACGCAGATTCTGCTTTGCGTTTTTCGTAGAGCGAAAGAGTGCCTTCAGGCGGAATGGTGTTATCAGCCATGCCAACACTGCACAGCAGGGGAGAGGCAATAGCAAGTACATGACGGGTATATGCTCTCAATACATCGCGATCAATCGAAATTTTTCCAACTGCATTTGTTGCATCTTTGTCTGAATGGGTGAAGTCCTCAATCAGCACATCATGATATTCAAGGGGGATCTTTTTTGTGGCTGCCCGTTTGATAAAGATGCTTCGTAATGGTTCAACCTGAAAAACAGTGCGAAAATTCAGAGAGAGATCAATCAGCCCACCAAGCATAAAAAGACCGAATGTGGTCCAGGCGGTCTCTTCAAAAATGCCACAAGCAATGATGGTGCCAGAAACGACCGCATCGGCGTACCGAAGGCAGAGCTCAGTGGCAACCATACCACCCATGGAGTGCCCAACGATATGCAGCTTTCTTGAGCTGTTGAGTCCAAGGTGCTCAATGAGTTCACCTGCTTCATCAGCAAAACCCTGAATAGTAAAAGCTGGATTATAACCTTTGATAATTGTTTTTCCTGTGCCGCTCTGGTCATAAATAACACACCGGTACTTTGCAGAGAGAGCTTTTACCAGTGGTTTCCAGTATCGGCAAGAGATTGCCCAGCCATTTACAAACAGCACCACGGGCCTGTTTTGTACTGAAAGATCGTCATCAGCAGTGTCTTCGTAGTACAGCTTGCATCTGGCTGAGGCTAAATAACTCATGAGAAATGACGTTATGCGTTTCCTGTTGAAAATCAACAGGGGATAATATAAACATATAATAATGTTTCTTCAGTTTTCACTCAAGAGGGAGGGGCAGCAGAGGTTTTGCGACTCTGCTGCTCAATGAGTACATTGTCAGTTGGCGAAAAGGAGACAAGGTTGCTTTTCATTTTTCAGCAGTAAAGTACATAATGGACTATTCATTTACAGCTCTGCTCTTTTCTTTGGTTGACTTTATTCTTCACATCGATACGCATCTTCAGCTTTTGGCTGCTGAGTATGGTCTGTGGCTTTATGGTATTCTTTTTCTTATTGTTTTCTGCGAAACAGGGCTTGTTGTCACCCCTTTTCTGCCGGGCGACTCCCTTCTCTTTGCAGCGGGCTCACTTGCCTCCATGCCCGATTCTTCACTGAATCCCCATCTGCTTTTTTTACTCTTTTTTATCGCAGCGGTGCTTGGTGATACGCTGAACTATCAGATTGGTCACAAGATAGGTCCTAAAGTATTTCAGTATGAGAGTTCCCGCTTTTTCAATACCGGGCATCTCATAAAGACCAACGCGTTTTTTGCAAAATATGGAGGCAAGACGATTATCATAGCTCGTTTTGTGCCGATTATCAGAACATTTGCCCCTTTTGTTGCCGGTATTGGTGCCATGAGTTACGGTACATTCATCATGTATAATATTGTTGGAGCACTGCTTTGGGTTGGTTTATTCACATACAGTGGCTACTTTTTTGGGCAACTCACCTTTGTGCAGCATAATTTCAAGCTGTTGATAGTTGCCATTATTGTCTTTTCCCTTTTGCCGCCGGTGATAGAGTATCTGAAGCACCGGTTTGATCATCAGCAGGATGTTTAGAAGTGTTTGCGGATTGTTGATAACTTGTTGAGTTATTATCTGATGCATTTATTTTCAGGCTGAATACTTGTGTTGCTCTTATGGTTAACTATCTTTAAAAAAATAACTTGTAAGCTCTTTATCCATAATCGTGCAGCGTTGTTGTTCAACAGCGGGAATTTGCCTGTTGCTGTTTATTAACGGGGTAAATGTTGATAACCTCTAATCCCGCAATGGGATGAGGTGAATAAATCGTTCAGGAAGGGGATGTAAACGTCTGAATTTTGAAAAAACATTAGCTATATATTCACAGATTTTTTTATAATCACTACCCTTTCAGATGGTATCGGCGTATAGCGCAGCCTGGTAGCGCACTTCCTTGGGGTGGAAGGGGTCGTGGGTTCGAATCCCGCTACGCCGACTCTCTTGCCTGCTTTTTATTCTTGCCGGTTCTGTATATTTGACTATGGATACTTTGGCCAAATTACAGATTCTTTCAGGTGCAGCCCGTTATGATGCCTCCTGCGCTTCAAGTGGCAGCAAGCGGGAAGCTTCCCCGGGTGGTATCGGCAATACCTCGCAGAGCGGGATATGCCACTCTTGGTCGGATGATGGTCGTTGCATCTCTCTCCTTAAGATCCTTCTTTCCAACGATTGTCGCTATGATTGCGCCTATTGTGTGAATCGCTCATCCAATGATATTGAGCGTGCCTCTTTTACGGCACGAGAAGTGGTCGAACTTACCCTTGAGTTCTATCGCCGAAACTATATTGAAGGCCTCTTTTTAAGCTCGGCGGTTATGCAGAGCCCTGATGTCACCATGGACCGTATGGTTAAGATTGTCGAAACCTTGCGCCAGGAAGAGCAGTTTGGTGGCTATATTCATCTTAAAATTATTCCCGGCTGCAGTAGCGAACTGGTTAGGAAAGCTGGACTGTATGCCGATCGCATCAGTGTCAATATTGAGCTGCCATCGCAGGTATCACTGCAGCGTCTTGCGCCCCAGAAGCACAAGGATGCCATTCTGGAGCCTATGGCGCTCATTGGTCGGGAGATAACATCGAGTCTGATTGAGCGCAAAGCTGACCGTCGGGCGCCCCGGTTTGCTCCCGCAGGGCAGAGTACCCAGATGATTATCGGGGCCAGCCCTGAAAATGATTTTCAGATCTTGAGCCTTTCTCAGGGACTTTATAAAAAGATGCACCTCAAGCGGGTTTATTATTCGGCTTATGTGCCCGTGTGTGAGGATAGTCGTCTTCCCGTACTGGCTTCACCTCCACTGCTGCGAGAGCATCGCCTTTATCAGGCAGACTGGCTCTTGCGCTTCTACGGTTTTGCAGCAGATGAGATTCTCTCTGATGATCTCCCCTTTCTTGACGAAACGTTTGATCCCAAGACAGCTTGGGCTCTCCGACATCCCGAGTTTTTTCCAGTCGAGATCAACCGGGCTGACTACACCACACTGCTCCGTGTGCCTGGTATTGGTGTCACCTCAGCCAAACGTATTATCGCCGCACGTCGCTTTTCAGCGATTACCCCTGAAGGGATGAAAAAAATCGGGGTGGTGATGAAACGGGCGAAATATTTTATCACTAATTCAGGTATGAGATTTGAAAAGCCGGTCCGTACGCCAGCTTTTGTTCGTCAGCAACTCCTGCTTGGCGAAGGGCGTGCAACGGAGCCTCCCCGGCAACTTGTTTTTCCCGGTCTCTACCCATGAAAGCCATGAAGCGATACCTCTACGACGGAACTGCCGATGGTCTCTTTTCAGCCATTTCGTGGATTCTTGAAGAGGAGGCTGATCCGGAAAATGTTGTTCTTGCAGAGCATGAGCAGGCGCTTTTTGAGGATGGCTTTTTTATCAATACTGATAGTATTCAGGCCGAGCAGCTTTTTACAAGGCTTCGCTATCGTGCGCCCGATGCAGCCTATACCCTTTACCTGTTCATGCTGGCCGAAAAGGGTGGCATGGAGAGCAGCTTGCTTCACTATATTTCGCTTGTTTTTACGCATGGCGACAAGGTCAGTGGTTACTTGACCCATCCTGCAGTACGAGATATTGTGTCCACAGCCAAAAAAGCAGGGCGGGAGCTGCATCGCATGAAAGGGCTCCTCCGGTTTGAACAGCTCCAGGATGGTGCCTACCTTGCCAAAATGGAGCCCGACCACAATATTATTCAGCCCCTTGCCTCCTATTTTCGTACGAGGCTTAGGGCGCAACCCTGGTTTCTTTACGATGTCAAGCGTCGTACTGCTGCCCAATGGAGTAGTGGCGTGCTGCAGTTTGGTGCCATCGAACAGTTTATTACTCCTGCTCTCTCAGCGGATGAAAAAAAGGTGCAGCTTCTGTGGCGGACCTTTTTTAAAACCATCGCAATTTCCGATCGCAAAAACCCCCGACTTCAGAAATCGAATATGCCCATGAAGTATTGGAAATATCTCACGGAAAAGCAGGGTGAGTGAATACGGAAGAAGTACAATTAAACCACTGAACATGAGGGGTAATTCCAGCAAGCATGGTTCCAGGATTTTCTTGTTATCAGTGATAAAAACAAAAAGAACCGGCATTATAGTCGGTTCTTTTTGTCGCAATTGTGGAATAATTCAGTTCGCAGTGGTGTTCATCAGTTTCTCATGAATGGCCGCAGCGGCAGTTCTTCCTGCTCCCATGGCAAGAATAACGGTTGCGCCACCGGTTACAATATCTCCGCCCGCATAGACATTCTCTTTGGATGTCGCCATGGTGTTCATATCGACAACTATGGTATCGCGTTTGCTGACATCAATATCCGGCGTTGTCTGTTTGATAAGGGGGTTTGAACCGTTGCCGATGGATATGACAGCCATGTCAATCGGAAGAATAAATTCAGAATCCTTGATCGGCACAGGACGGCGCCGTCCAGAATCGTCTGGTTCGCCAAGCTCCATTTTAAGACATTTTGCGCCGGTCAGCCACTGCTGATCATTTCCCACAAATTCCAGCGGGTTCATGAGCATGAGGAATTCAATACCCTCTTCTCGTGCATGATGAACCTCCTCTTTACGGGCGGGCATCTCAGCTTCTGAACGGCGATAGACAATGTAGGCATGTTCCGCTCCAAGCCGCTTGGCGGTGCGGACAGCATCCATAGCCGTATTGCCGCCACCAAATACAGCGACATTTTTGCCTTGGCAGTTGAAGATCGGGGTGTCATTTTCGGGGAAATCGTATGATTTCATCAGGTTTACCCGTGTCAAAAATTCATTGGCCGAATAGACACCGACCAGATTCTCTCCAGGGATACCCATAAACCAGGGGAGACCAGCCCCAACCCCTATAAAGACTGCGTCAAAGCCCTCCTCTTGTAGGAGTTCATCAACAGTGATCGAACGGCCTGCGACGGCATTCGGCACAAATATAATGCCGAGCTTTTTCATTCCGTCAATTTCGGTTTGGACAATAGCTTTAGGAAGGCGGAACTCCGGGATGCCGTACATCAGAACACCACCAAGTTCGTGCAGCGCCTCAAAAACTGTGACTGCATGGCCAAGCTGAGCAAGGTCATTGGCGCAGCTCAGCCCGGCAGGGCCACTGCCGATGATGGCCACTTTTTTGCCTGTCGAAGCTTGTACTACTGGCAGCTCAATATTTCCGGTCTCGCGCTCATAATCTGCAGCGAAGCGCTCAAGATTACCTATGGCAACAGATTCCCGTTTTTTGGTAAGAATACACAACTTCTCGCACTGATCTTCCTGGGGACAGACCCTTCCGCAGACGGCAGGAAGAACATTATCCTCTTTGATTTTTTTTGCAGCGCCAAGAAAATTGCCATCAGCAATCATCTTGATAAACTGGTCAATTTTGATGTTGACCGGGCACCCCTTGATACAGGCAGGGTCTTTACACTGAATACACCGAAGAGCCTCCTGCTGGGCCAGCTCAGGCGTATAGCCCAGGTTAACCTCTTTGAAGTTCTTGTTTCTTCCTTCAGGTTCTTGTGCCGGCATTATTTGGCGCGGAATGGCAAGGCGCTCTTTTGTTGTGATTGATTGTTGCTCCATAGTGGTCTTTCTTTAAAAAAAAAGAGTTTTTTATGCCAATAAAATTCTATACCCGTAAAAAGAGGGGCAGAAAAATGGTTGTGGTGGCGTGTTTATAGCTGCTTTTGCAGGTTACACTTGTGAACAAAGGCCTCAGCCGATTGCTTCTCTTCGGGCAGGTAGATCTTGTTGCGATCAATCAGGTTTTTGAAATCGACCTGGTGGGCATCAAACTCTGGCCCATCAACACAGGCGAATTTGATTTCGTTGTTGACCGTCACCCTGCAACCTCCACACATACCTGTTCCATCAACCATAATCGGGTTAAGGCTGACAACGGTTGGTATGTTGTATGGGCGCGTCACCTCCGCAATGGCCTTCATCATCGGGATGGGTCCGATGGCAAGCACATAGTCGATTTGTTTTCCGGAATCAATTAATTGCTGCAGTTTCTGGGTGACAAAGCCGTGAAAGCCATAAGAGCCGTCATCGGTGGTAATATAGGCTTCATCACTAACCGCCTTCATCTCCTCTTCAAGGATAACAAGCTCTTTTGATCGAGCACCGTTAATGGTAATAACATAGTTACCAGCCTCTTTCAGGGCTACGGCAGTTGGATAAGCTATGGCGGCACCTACCCCTCCTCCGATACTGATCGCAGTACCAAAATTCTCAATGTGTGACGGGGCTCCAAGCGGGCCAACAATATCATTGATCGCGTCGCCAGCCTCTTTGCGGTTCAGCTCCCTGGTTGATTTACCCATTCCCTGAACAATGATGGAGATGGTTCCCTTTTCCGTGTCAGATCCCGCAATGGTAAGCGGTATTCTCTCTCCGGTCTGGCCCACCCTGATCATCACAAATTGACCAGCTTTTCTCTTTTTGGCAATACGAGGAGCCTCAATTTCAATTTTTTTGATATTTTCAGCTAAAAATTGGGCAGAAACAATTTTATACATTGGCTCTTCGATTTCGTATGATGATGGAGACTTACCAGACATTTTTTGGCGAGACAAAAACTTTACATTATAAACAATAAATAGCCAATATAAAAATCGGGTTGCAAAAAGGGTTTTTTCGCGCAATTGTTTTCTCGGCTGTTGATTTTCGTCCATACATAACACTCTTATTTTATGGTTTTTATTGCCGACTATGGCGCTGGAAATCTTCGCTCTGTCCTCAAAGCATTTGAATATCTGGGAGTCAAGGCTATGGTCAGCAATGATCCAGCGAAACTTGCCGGGTACACAAAAGTTATTCTTCCCGGGGTTGGCGCTTTTGGTCAGGCTATTGAGTCACTCAATGCATCAGGCTTTACCGAAGCGCTGCTGGAGCATGTCGACAAAGGGGGGCAACTTCTCGGAATATGTCTCGGTATGCAGTTGCTGCTGACCGACAGTGATGAGATGGGGGAATGGAAAGGGATGGATCTGATTCCTGGAAAGGTGCGTCATTTCAAAAGCGACACCGACAAGATTCCCCAGATAGGGTGGAACTCTGTTGATCAGCAGAAAGAGAGTGTGCTGTTCAGGGGAATTCCTGATCATTCGTTTTTCTATTTTGTACACTCCTATTTTTGTGAGCCGGAAGCGCCTGATGCCGTTGCGGCTACAACATGGTTTGCCGGAAAAAACTTTTGTTCGGCTATTGAAAAAAATGGTATTTTTGCTGTCCAGTTTCATCCCGAGAAAAGCTCGGATGCTGGATTGCTGGTTCTCAAAAATTTTGCTGACTATTAACACCAATTTTTGTTACCGATTATGTTGATTATTCCGGCTATTGATATCAAAGACGGGAAGTGCGTCAGGTTGACCAGGGGTGATTTCAGCCAGAAAAAAATTTACCTCGATAATCCCCGGGATATGTCCATAATCTGGCGCAAGCAGAATGCCAAAATGCTTCATATTGTCGACCTTGATGCAGCTCTTACGGGAGAGATGGTCAATTTTGAGAAAATCAGGGAGATCGTCGTTAATCTTGATATTCCTGTACAGGTTGGTGGTGGTATTCGCTCAGTTGATGCCGTGAAGAGATATCTTGATATTGGGGTCAGTCGTGTGGTTATCGGTTCTGCGGCGGTTACCAATCCGAAGCTGATTGAAGAGCTGTTGAACATATACAAGCCGTCGAAAATTGTTGTTGGTATTGATGCTGAAAACGGTATACCGAGGATAAAAGGTTGGACCGAAAGCAGCAAGCTCAAGGATTATGATCTCGCCCTGCAGATGAAGGGGATGGGGATAGAGCGCATTATTTATACCGATATTGCCTGTGATGGAATGATGCAGGGGTTTGGTTATGAGAGCACTAAAAGGTTTGCAGAAAAGGCCGGGATGAAAATTACTGCATCTGGTGGTGTTACCAATTCCGGTGATTTGAAAAGACTTGAGGAACTCAAAGCTTATGGGGTAGATTCAGTCATTGTTGGCAAAGCCCTTTACGAATGCAATTTCCCCTGTCAGGAGTTGTGGTATAGTTTTGAAGAGGAGATGGCCCTGGATCATAATTTTTCGACAGCACGTAAAAAATAGCAGATAAAGCCTTCAGGTGCAGACGCATGATGTACAGTTGCAGCAACAGATTGAGGCGCTTGTTTTTGCTTCAGAGGAGGCTGTTACCCTTCAGACGATAAGGCATATTACCGGTAGGGAGCTTGATTCAGGCCAACTGCAGACTCTTGTTGACAACCTCAACAGAGAGTATGCTGAAACAGGAAGGAGCTTTCAGATTCACCGTATTGCTGGGGGGTACCGTTTTTTGGCCAGGCAGGAATACAGTGAGATCCTCAAAAAACTGCTCGCTCCAAAAATCCACAAAAGGCTTTCCCGCTCTCTTCTTGAAGTTCTTGCGGTTATTGCCTATAATCAGCCTGTTACCCGTGGGCAGATCCAGCAGATTCGGGGTGTCAGCCCTGATTATGCCATCGATCGTCTATTGCTTCGTGGTTTTATTGAGATGCGCGGGCGGGCAGATTCTCCAGGAAAACCGTTGCAATACGGAACAACAACAGAATTTCTTGATCTCTTCCACCTCTCTTCACTCAAGGAGCTGCCAAAACTTCGCGAGATAAAGGAGCTTCTTCAGGAACAGGAAGAGCAGGAGTACCTGACCCGACAAGAGGGGATGGATGGAACTTTATCCCATAATAATCAAGAGGAGACGATGGACAAGTATGAAAAATAGCATCAAAGAAGATGAGGTGAGAATCAACCGGTATCTGGCATCATGTGGCATTGCATCACGGCGGGCGGCCGATCAACTGGTTCTTGATGGACGCGTTATGGTCAACGGCATCGTGGTAACCACACCGGGGATAAAGGTCAGCCCTTCGCGTGACGAGGTTATTGTTGACGGGGAGCGCTTTGCCCAGCCTGAACATCGCAAGGTGTACATTCTCCTGAACAAACCAAGAAATGTTATCACCACCAACAGCGATGAGAAGAATCGCGAAATGGTGCTTGATTATATTGATGTCAAGGAGCGGGTTTTTCCCGTTGGCCGACTCGACCGAAAGACAACTGGTGTGATTTTGCTGACAAATGACGGAACTCTTGCACATAAATTAATGCATCCTTCGTCAAATGTAAAAAAAGAGTATATTGCTGAGCTTGCTGAAAAATTTACGCCAAATCTTCTGGGCCAATTGACCGGAGGAATGCGTTTGAAGGATACCGGGGAAAAAGTCAGTCCATGCAGGGCCAAAATACTTGACGAAGGGATGCAGGTGCTGGTGAGCATTCATGAGGGAAAGAACCACCAGGTGAGAAGAATGTTCGAGACCCTCGGTTTTGAGGTTAAACGGCTGGAGAGGGTTGCTTATGCAGGCCTCCTGGCAGGAGAACTCCGGCGGGGCGAATGGCGATATCTGAGCCGCAATGAGGTTCAGGAACTCTACAAGTTAACGGAGAGCCCATAAGCGATCAGCCGGTTTTGTAAACGTACAAAACCCTTATGGCGATGAGAGATCTTCCTGTTGTTTTAAAACGTCGTGTACACTTGTGGTTCATGACGTTTTTGATTGTTATGGGCGCACCTTTTTTTCCTTGTCCAGCGATCGGTGATGAAAACGACAATCTGCAGGAATTACTTAATAATGCGGAATCGTCGATAAATATTGAGCGATTGATCGAGTCGCTTGATGTGTTGAAAAAAAATAAAATTTTGCTCAATGAGGCTGATGTTGACGAGCTCCGCCAGCTTCCATGGCTGAACAGCACCGATGTTCAGGCAATCCTTCGCTATCGCAGGGAAAAAGGGCAAATTCGCTCCATGCAGGTGCTTCAAACCATTATAGGCAAAGAGAAAATGGCAAGTATTGCACCGTTTATTCGTTATAAAAAAGAGCAGCCTGCCCGTAAAACGGCAACGCCCAAAGCTGTTGAGGTTGACGGCTCCTTTTATAGCCGTATGTTTCGGGAGACAACAGCGCGAAAAGGTATTTTGAACGGCAAATATGCTGGAGAAAACGTTAAACTCTATCACCGTGCGGAGTTGTCTGTGCCTCATGTCTCGGTCAGTCTGGTTCAGGAAAAAGATATCGGAGAGCCTGATATTGCCGATTTTACTTCACTGAGTATTAATATCTCTGATCTTGGTCTTCTGAAAAGCGCAGTTCTTGGTAACTATAAGCTTAATTTTGCACAAGGGTTGCTTATGGGGCAGGGGCGCTATTTTTCCAAAGGCACCGATCCGTCCGGTAGTGTCCGACTCTCTTCGAAGCGGTTGTTGCCTTCCGGCTCAAGCTCTGAATTTGGTTTTCTCCAGGGTGCGGCCACCACTCTGAAGCTCGATCCTTTTGAAGTGACGGCTTTTTATTCGGCAAACCATCTTGATGCGGTCATTAACGATGCTGGTGTTATCACCAGTTTTGGTACATCGGGCTACCATCGTACAGATCTTGAAATCAGCCGGAAAGATAATGTTACTGAAACCATTTCCGGCGCGAATCTTCTCTATAATTATCAAGTGGGCCTTTTGAGTGGCCGCGCTGGGGGAAGCGTGCTTCGCTACAGTTATCCCTACCCGTTCGATGCACTTGAGCCGGGAGCTGCCTTGAGTTCGATCTCCTCGGGCACCCTCTACAGTGTTGAGACAGATCTCTCCGTGAGTCAGGTCACTCTTTTTGCCGAGACGGCTTTTTCAGAACATCCTGATGGTGTTTCATGGATTGCCGGGGCTGAATGCCAGTTTTCTCGCGCTCTCAGCGCTGTTGTGGCTCGCAGATGTTATGGGGTGAATTATTTTTCCCCTTTTGCGGGGGCTTTTGCTGAACGGGGAGATGGCGCGTCAAATGAGAATGGATACTATCTTGGTGTTAATGCAAAGCTCCATGATCGGCTTACCTTCGGCGGCTATTATGACCTGTTCACTTTTCCAGTTTTGGGGAGTCACTGTCAATATCCCTCTGATGGTAACGATATTCGTCTCTTCATGAACTGGAAGCAGTCACCATGGCTTGCATGGAACATCCAACTTCAGCATAAATACAAGGAGGAGCAAAAAAATCAGGGAAGCTCATCGGTTGCTCTCTGGTCAGCCCTTCCTCTTGTTACGAACCGGGTTCAGCTCGATTGCGATGTGACTCTTTTCGAACGGCTTCGTTTGAGAACTCGCGGGGAGGTGAAAGAGGTGGTTAAAAAGTATCTTGCAGGAGATCAATCCTTTTATGGCAAACTGCTCTATCAACAGGTGGGGTACACTCTGGGGAACTATGGTGTGAAGGGGCGTTTCACAGTGTTTGATACTAGCGATTATGATGCAGCCATCTATGCCTATGAGGATGATCTCCCTCTGACCTCCAGTCTGGGAATCTATGATGGTCGTGGCAAATCACTTTTTCTTCTGGCAACATGGCAGGTGATGAAACAGATGAAACTGGGCGCGCGATTTGAAACAACCTGGTATGATGATCGTGTGGTGTACAGCAGTGGCAATGACGAGCGCGCAACCAATGCACCGGGATCATTCCATCTCGGATGTTTGCTATCATTCTGAGTTCCTGAGTTCATAACGCTGTTGTCACTCTTTATCGGCAGCCCTCATCAGCCGGTCACGGATTGCCCTGCCGAGCCCTTGGGGTGAAGGCAGTTCGCAGTAGATAATCGTTACACCTTCGGCATCACAATGCCGGAAAAAGCTGAAGAGCTCTCTCCCATACTCTTCAAGAGTTCCGCAGATCTTCAGCAGTGAAACACCTTGCGGAGGCTCCGAAAGGCCGATATAGGCTGATGATGGTTCGATAACCATTTTTTCATGAGCATGGCAAAGGATAATTGCCGCCTTGGGGGCATAATGGGGGTACTTCAGCCCGGGGCTTTTCGGGGGAGCCTCTTTATCGGCGGTTGTCTCTGTTGCAATGGCAGGAACGATAGCCTGTAATTGTTCCAGGGTTATAGCGCCAGCTCTCAGCAGAAGAGGCTTTGGCCCGGAACAGTCAACAATGGTGGACTCCAGGCCGATCGTACTCGGAGCGCCACGAAGCACGCAGTCAATTTTTCCATCAAGATCTTCATAGACTGCTTCCCAACTGGTGGCGCTGGGTAGTCCCGAAAGATTTGCTGAGGGTGCGGCTACCGGGCAGTGAGAGAGACGGAGAAACTCACGGGCAATGGGATTGACCGGGCATCGGATGCCAACGGTTTGCAGGCCTGCGGTGACGGTGTCGGGTACACGAGGATTTTTTTTCAGCACCAGTGTCAGCGGTCCCGGGAAAAAGTGTTCAATAAGCCTCTTTGCGTCACTGTTGATCTCATCGGCAACATCAGCAAGCTGCTCGATACTGTAGATATGAACAATCAGCGGGTTATCTCCAGGGCGCCCCTTTGCCTGAAAAATCTGTCTGATGGCTTGAGGATGGCAGATGCCAGCTCCAAGGCCGTAAACCGTTTCAGTTGGAAAGGCCACAACTCCACCAGAGTTAAGAATGGCAGCAGCCTCTTCGGGTGAATGGGTCAGTATGGTCTGCATTGACAATGTATCGTGGAGGTAATGAGGCTTAGAGAAAGAGGAGAGTACCGAGGAGACCGACGGTAGCACTGATCAGAGGTATGGCAAGATTATCATCAATCTTGAAGTCGCCGATACGTACTATAAACGCCTCGGTTATGGTTGCTGTAATCGACATGGCAACGCCGACAAACAGATTGAGACCGGGCACAACAGCAACGATCAATAACGCGGAGAGAAAAAACGCCATACTTCCCTCCAGGCTTTTCTTGCCGAAGCGGTGTTTCCCAAAAATCTTTCCAACAATAGCCGCCAGTGTATCGGAAACAGCAACCATTGTAAATGCGGTAACGGCAATAATTTTTGGGAAAAAGAGTACCAGAAGCAGAGCGGCCATAACAATATGGGTTGCTCCATTCAAATACGCTTTGTTTCCTTGCAGCTCATGCGTCCTCAACATGGAGCCAAACGCTTTATAATACCAGGTGGAGAGCGTACCGGAAAAATTCTTCAAAAGGTCGATCATAAAAAATCCGCAAAAAAGCGGCACGAGCAGCAGAAGGGTCAGCTCCCTGCTGATAAACCAGTAGATCACCGGAATCGACAGGGAGGAGAGGTGAATCGCCTTGCGTGCAACCTCATAGCGGAGTTCCAGTCTGTCGGTCTCTTCCATAGTCATACAGTGCGCGGTGAAACGTCGAAAAATGGTTGTCGGAGAACGTGCTTGCGGATGATTCTGCCTGAGCTTGAATATACACTGAAATCTTTGGAAGAGAAAATGCACTCTTCTCTTTGCCTCCCCTTTCCTTTTCCTTTCTAATCATGTATTTTGCAGCGCATTTTAAAATTGAGTTCAGACCAAACCCATGACGACTGAAAAACTGCGGATAGCCGCTATTGACCTTGGCACCAACTCTTTTCACATGATTATTGTTGAAGAGAGCAAGGAGAAGGGGCTTGTTGAGATAGATCGTGTGAAGGATATGATCTGCATTGGTCGAGGCAGCATTTCCACAAAAAGGCTTGATGAAGGGGCGATGCAATCGGGCGTTGCTACGTTGAAGAATTTTCTTGTGCTTGCAGCTCAACATGGTGTTGCGCCTGAAAATGTGCTTGCCTTTGCCACCAGCGCTATTCGGGAAGCAAAAAACCGTGGAGATTTTCTCCGCATGATCAGGGAGGAGACTGGCCTGAAAGTCAATGTGATTTCTGGAAAAGAGGAGGCGGAGTTTATCTATTACGGCGTGCGTAACGCGGTGAAGATTGGCAAAACCGCAGATCTTCTTTTTGATATTGGCGGGGGCTCGGTAGAGTTTGTGCTCGTGGATAACAGAGGTGTGCAGCTTCTCGAAAGCCGTAAAATCGGGGTTGCCAGAATGCGTGAACGGTTTGTCACCAGTGAACCAATTGCCGTTCATGAAATCAAGATGCTCGAACAGTTCTTTGCGGCAGAGATGGTTTCGGCGGTTGAAAAAGCTGCAGAACTCAAGGTGATCCGAGCAATAGCCTCCTCCGGTACTGCCCAGAATATCGCACGCATGATCCACTCGATGCACGGCAGAGCGATTGACGGCTCTCTCAACAATAGCATTTTTACACGAAAAGAGTTTCAGGCGCTTTACAAGCTGGTGCTTCCGCTTGGCGCGGCAGAGCGGAGGAAAATGACCGGACTTGATGACAAGCGGGTTGATCTTATTGTTCCAGGGTTAATTCTTGTTGACATGATTTTCAGGCTCTTCAAGCTTGAACAGATTGTGATTTCAGATTCAGCCCTGAGGGAGGGAATGGTGCTGCACTACCTGAAACGCCACAATCGAGCTGCCGAAAATCCTGGTGATGAAATCGCGCCAGATATCAGGAGTGAGAGCGTTTATGAACTGGGGTTCCGATGCGACTGGGATCGTGAGCATGCAGAGTATATTGCATGGCTCAGCCTGCAGTTGTTTGATAAGCTGGCAAAGCAGCACCAGCTCGAACAGCCTTATCGCGAATTGCTGGAGTATGCCTCCTTGCTGCATAATATAGGAGCATTCATCTCAATCACCTCTCATCACAAGCACGGTCAGTATATCATTCAAAATGGAGAGCTTCGTGGATTTTCACCCTCCGAAATTGAAATTATAGGCCACGTTGTTCGCTATCACCGAAAATCGACCCCTTCAGAGAAGCATACTGCCTATAGCCTTCTCAAGCCTGCTCATAAACGGGCGGTTGATGTGCTTTCTGGTATTCTTCGCCTTGCCAATGGTCTTGAGCGTGGTCATCGTCAGAATATTCAGAGTATTGCCGTTGACATCAGGGAGAGTGCTATTACTCTTCTTTTGAAAAGCCGGTTTGAACCTGATATTGAAATCTGGGCAGCCGACCTGTTGAAATCGTGGCTTGAAACGGTACTGCAAAAAACCATTTCGCTCAAAACGGTTTGAGATAATGCCATTATCCTCTGTTGAACGGATTGCAGCGACCCTTTCAAGAAATGGTTCGCTCTGGTTTGAGTCGGCCTTTTGTAAAGCGCATGGTGGCGGAGCGCTGCTTTTTTCAGAGCCAGTGGAGGTGTTGATGCTCTCCTCTCTCTCCGGGATTGAGAGCTTTTTTCGTACACTCGAAGAGAAGCGTGAGCAGGGTTTTTTTCTGGCAGGCTGGCTCAGTTATGAAGCAGGGTATGGTTTTGAACCAGCACTTCTCAACGGTTATGTCAACAAGGGTGATCTGCCGCTTGGCTGGTTTGGTCTCTACCATGAGCCAGAGCGTTTTTCCGCCAGTGAAGTCGAACAGCTTTTTTCTCAGGCAGCCCGGTGCGATGGTGGTGTGGCAGCATTCAACCTTTCTGAGAGCGAGTATGCTGCTAAAATAGCGGCCATCAAGGAGCAGATTGGGGCGGGTAATGTTTATCAGGTTAATTTTACCGGACGTTACCATTTCACTTTCAATGGTTCTGCACCAGATCTCTTCTCTGCTTTGCGGGGTGCCCAACCCTCTTCATACACCGCATTGCTGAATTGCGGCACCCGTACCATTCTCTCGTTTTCGCCCGAGCTTTTTTTTGCGAAGCGTGGCTCTCTCATTGCAACTATGCCGATGAAGGGGACGGCTCCACGAGGCGAGAGCATTGATGAGGATAGAGTGCTGAAAGAGGCGCTTGGCCAGTGTCCCAAAAACCTTGCCGAAAATCTGATGATTGTCGATCTGCTGCGAAACGATCTCGGCAGGATATGCAAGCCGGGTTCGGTTGTTACAGAGAGCCTGTTTGCTACCGAAACCTGGCCGACGCTCCACCAGATGCTCTCCACGATTCGTGGTGAGCAACGTGAGGATGTCGGGTTGTACGAGCTGTTTCGGGCGCTCTACCCTTGTGGCTCAATTACCGGAGCCCCCAAGGTGAGCGCCATGAAGCTGATACAGAGTCTTGAATCGGAGCCGAGAGGCATCTACACTGGCGCTATCGGTTATATCGAGCCCAGGAGCAACATGCTCTTTAGCGTTGCCATTCGCACGGTCGAGTTGTCGGGCAACAAGGGAGTGTATGGCTCAGGTGGTGGTATCGTCTGGGACTCAGACCCCCTGGAGGAGTATCGGGAGTGCCAGCTCAAGGCCAAAATTCTTGCTGCTGCAGAAACGCACAAGGTTGATCTGTTCGAGACTATTCTCTGGCACGGGAGCTATCTCTGGCTGGAGGAGCATCTTGAACGCCTTGCCGGATCGGCACTGGCACTGTGCTTTCCCTGCGATACTCTTGTCGCCAGGGGGATGCTTGAAGGGCTTGAAGAGGAGCTGCGTCAATCCTCCGGCAATCGCTTCAAGGTCAAGCTCAGCTTATCGCATTCCGGCCTCTTCAGCCTTAGTTATGATCCGATAGTGGCATCGGGTTCCGGAGCGCTGCTTCGTTTGTTGCTCTCCAAGCATCGTGTTGATGCATCGCAACCATTGCTTTATCACAAAACAACAGCACGGGAGCTGTATAACCAATCTTACGCCAGTGCATGCGAGCAGGGTTACGATGAGGTTATCTTTCTCAATGAACGAGGCGAGGTAACGGAAGGAGCAATCAGTACCATTTTTATCCGAAAGGGCAGATATTTTTATACACCACCACTTCATTGTGGTTTGCTGAACGGCATTTTCCGTCGTTACTTTCTTGCCACCCGGCCATGGGCAACAGAAAAAGTTCTGACGGTTCAGGAGTTGAGAGAGGCCGATATGGTCTATGTGGCAAATTCAGCAAGAGGTATGAGAGCTGGTTCTTTCATGGTTTCAGAGGAGCTATGCGACCAACGGGACTTATAGCTCCTGAAAAAAACAACCAATTGAAGTAACCCCGAAATAACCCTATATTCACCCATTAAACCTGTTCAATAACCGACAATTCACCCACCATGCGCGACCATACTCCCGATTTTGTAATGCATGAGCTTACTGAGAAGAACAAAGTGCTCATTCGCCAGACCGTACAGCAGCTTCTGGAAAAGTTGGCCAGTGACGGCAAGCTCACCGCAGATGCCCTGCTTGAATTCTGGGTTGAAGTTCCTGGTCTCAAGCGTGCCAGGGGCACCTTCAGGGGAGGATTTCTGATGCCCGACAGTTTCATCTATCTCAGCGACTATTTCAAGCCGGAGCTGGGAATGCTGGAGGCAGGAGAGGCTTATGCCGGATCTCTTGCACAGGTTTGGGACGACCTGCTCGACGAACTCTATTATCAGATTGAAATTTTTACCTCGCCCGTCTTTTCCACTCAAGGTGTTACCCTCGAGCTGTGGGCAGGAAACCGCCATCGTCCGGAGGGTGAGTGGATCTATGCCGTTGACACCAGGGTGGAGCTGGGTTAATTTTTCTCAGGATAATCGCAAATGCTGCTGGCCGTACAGTGTGCACACTCCGGCTTTTTTGCCTTGCAGGTGTAACGTCCGTGCAGCAGCAGATAGTGATGAAAGTCAATAACCCACGCTTCGGGAATAATCTTCATCAGCTCAATTTCGGTCTGTTCAACTTTTGTGGTTTGTACCAGACCGATTCTGTTTGCAACGCGGTGGACATGGGTGTCCACCGGCATCACTGGTTGGCCGAATGCGTTGCCGAGTACCACGTTTGCAGTTTTTCTGCCAACGCCTGGCAGGGTTTCAAGCTCCTCCCTCGTTGCAGGCACCTCTCCCTGATAACGCTCCATCACGATGCGGCTCACTTCAAGGATGTTTTTCGCCTTGTTGTTGAAATAGTTGACCGAGCGCACAAAACTTTTCACCTCATCAAGCTCCATGACGCTCATACTCTCAGCATCGGGTGCACGACGAAAAAGTTCACGGGTAATAATGTTCACCTGTTTATCCGTAGACTGGGCCGCAAGTATGGTGGCCACAAGCAACTGAAAGGGGCTGTCGTACTGCAACTCGCTTTTCGGATGCGGATAGTTGAGGCCAAGCGCTTCATTGAGATAAACAATCTTCTCTTCAGGGGTCATCGGCAACTCCTCTCAGTTATCAAGAGAGGTTGTCTCAGCATCACTCTCTGTTTTCTGAAGCTTTGCCACGGATTGGTCAATCAGTCCTCTTCCGTTTTTATGAACCAGCCCTGCAGCTTTCAGATCATTGAAAATAGCATCAAGAATTCCGTTGACAAACTTGCTGCTCTTGTCGGTGCTGTTGAATTTCTTTGCTATTTCAATCGCTTCATTGATTGAAACTTTGGGAGGAATATCTTCGCAGTAGAGAATTTCAGTCAAGGCCATACGAATGATGTTTTTGTCAATGATCGCAATGCGGCTCATATCCCAGTTGAAGGTATGCTTCACGATATAACGGTCAATCTCCTCTTTATGCTCCTTGATGCTGTTCAGAAGCAGATTGAAAAACTTCATCGCATTGGCATCTGCAAGAATCTCCTCGGTCAACAGCCAGCCAGCCGCAGAGTCTATATCGGTATCCCGTATTTCAATGGTGTAGAGTGCCTGTAAAATTTTTTCACGGATTTGCCGTCTGTAGGTCTTCATTAAAAGAGCAGTTAATTGATTGAGGATTGGAGGATTTCATTGAGAACAACATCCGTGCGACTCAAGTTTTCATACAGCACGTGCGGATGATGTTTTTGGAGCTCCTCCGTTGAATAGGTGCCGGTTGCCACAGCAATGGACTTTGCGTTCACAGCTCTGGCGCACACAATATCGTGCTCCGTATCACCGATAATGATAATATCTTGTTCTGAAAAGTGTCTGCCCGTGAGTTGGTATGCTTTACCTACGGCTACTGGTGGCAGATCGTTACGATGCTCTCCATCATCAGCGAAAGCGCCAAAGGAGAAATAGTGGTTAATTTCCGGAAGATGCAGCTTGTGCCGTCCTGATGCTTCAAAATTTCCGGTCAGCAGTCCAAGCAGCAGCTCTGCATGGGATGACAACTCTTCAAGGAGTTCCCGGATGCCCTCTGTCAACACAACATCCGACTCTTTTGCCCTGGCCCGGAACATCTCGATATAGATTTTTTTTGCCTGTTCAAATTTATCAGCAATTTCAGCATTGGAGAGACCGGCGCTCTGCATGGTCTCATAGATGATGTTGCTGTCCATTTTGCCGGCAAAATTGCAGGTATTCGCACTTCCCGGGGTGCCGTACACCTCCCTGAGCGCATCAACAAGGACGTTGCGGTTTATGGCGCCCATGTTGAGCAATGTTCCGTCGATATCAAATAACACCAGTTTCTTCAGCATACCATCTCCAAAAACCGCTCAAAGCCTTATTTTTTCAAGTCGTACGGGTATCAGGCGTGATACCCCTTCCTCTTCCATGGTCACGCCGTACAGCGCCTGGCAGGATGCCATGGTTTTTTTGTTGTGCGTAACAATAATGAATTGAGTGTTATTCTCAAATTTTTTCAGGAGTTTAATGAAGCGGGTGACATTGGCATCGTCCAGAGGAGCATCCACTTCATCAAGAATGCAGAAGGGGCTGGGTTTTACCAGATAGATTGCAAAGAGCAGCGAAAGCGCGGTCAACGCCTTTTCACCACCACTCAACTGCTCTATGGAGAGCGGTTTTTTCCCTTTCGGTTTGGCAACGATCTCAATGTGGGCATCGAGAGGATCTTCTTCAGCATGAATGAGCAGGTCAACTTCATCTTCAGGATCAAAAAGCTCCCTGAAAATGGAGATGAAGTTTTTTCGCACTTCACGGAAGGTCGTTTCAAATTTCTGCAGGGCTGTTTTGTTGATCTCCTCAATGGTGGAGCGGAGCTGTTGTTCGGCGCTGAGCAGATCAGCTTTCTGTTCCATGAGAAAATCGAGTCTTCCTTTTTCACCCTCATACTCTTCAAGAGCAAGCTCATTGACCGCGCCAAATTGTTCTCGCTGTTTGGTCAGCGCTTCAAGCTGCTGTTGTGCCGCAGCCCTGTCGAATGATGGCTCAAAAAGTGGTTCAGCCATGGCGGCAAGGTCGCAATGGTGTTTTAACCGGGCCTCGGTGAAGAGCCGATCAAGTGAGTGCTCAAGCTGGATTCGTTCGTTGGTGAGGAGAGAGAGAAGCTGCAGCCCCACCTCATATTTTCTGCGCAGATCCCTGAGCGTTCTTTGGGCTTCATGCTGCTGCGCCTGATGCTCCCGGTATGCCGATTCGAGGGTATTGACCATGTTCTGTTGACCGGCAGCGGCCACAAGCTGCCCTTCAAGCCTCTTTTTCATTTGTTCTGATGCTTCCACTCCTGTGGCGAGCCTCTTTTCAGCGGCAGCTTTTTCAGCGTTCAGTTTTTTGATCTCTTCATGGAGCCTTACACGGCTCTCTGTTGCGCCTGCAATGCTGATTTTGAGTTTTTCCAGGTCGAGCAGAGCATCTTTAGAGAGGCTTTGGCGCGCTTGCAGGTCGCGACCAAGTTGGTGATGGCGAGCTTCAAGGGTCGTGAGCTTCTCTTGAAGCGCCTGGATTTTTTCTCGGTAGACCCTGGCTTTTTCTGCACTACTGCTGATAGTTGGCAAAATTCTCTCAATCTCAGTGTCGCAGTTGTTCCTCTGGAGAAGCAGTAAAGTAATCTCCTCTTCGGCCTGCTGTATCTCCGTGCTTACGCCACTTTTTTCAGCATCCATTCGGGCAGCTCTCTTTTCAAGTGTCCCCAGCTCTGTTGTCAGGAGTTCAATCTCACGGCGTTGTTCAACTGTTTTGAGTGAGGCGAGCTCTTTGCTCAGATGCTGGAGAGCCTCCTCCTCCCTTTTGATTGCTTTTTCCAGAGAGTCAAATTCCTTGTGCAGGCGGTCACGTTCGGTTTTTTTCCCTAACCGCAACCCTTCACTATTTTTTGAGCTTCCCCCAAAAAGCAGCCCCTTTCCGGCGAATTTTTCCCCTTCGATAGTGACAAATGAGCAGTCAGGATAGAGCTGTGCAAGGTTTTCGGCAATGCCAAGATCGTGAACAATGTAGCTTTGGCCGAGCAGCAGCCGAAGTGCGTTGTGCAGTTCAGGAGGATGGTTTATAACGGCAAGAGTTTTTTCTGCACCACTGATGTTCGGATCATTATTGACAATCCCTTTTGTAACAAGCTCCAGCACAAGAAAATTAACTTTTCCTTTTTGGGCGCGTGTCAGTGAGGCAATCCCCTCTTTGGCCTCGTGAAGCGAGTTGCAGACATAGTAGTTCATACTTTCACCCAGCGCAGCATTCACCGCCTTGCGGTACGAACCTTCAAGTGAGAGCAGATCCGACAGGCAGCCCACTCCCGGTTTTCCACCTTTCTGCTTTTCAAGAAATCCAATGCCCTCTGGCATCCCCTCAAAATTGTCGAGCACTGAGTTGGCAAGCAGAATCTGGTTCTGCAGCTTGTCGCGCACGGAGCGTTGCCGATGGAGATACTCTTTTTTGTCTTCGAGCTGGTTGGTTACCTCCTGCTGCTTCAGTTGTACTGCTCTTTCCCGATCTCTGGCATCAGCGATCTGTGTTGTTTTTCGGGCAAGCTCTTCAGCAAGCGGCTTTTCAGCCTTGCTGAAGCTTTTCAGTTTCTCCTGAAGTGTCAGTTTTTTTGTTTCAAGGCGTGCAACGGTCGTTCGCAAATACTCTTTTTTCGATTCAAGGCTCTGTTTGGTCAAGGCAAGATGGTTGGCGGCACTCTGCTCTTCGGCACTGAGCCTGCGCTCTCGGTCAAGTTCACCTCTCCGCTCCCCAAGTACCGTATTGAGCTGATCGTGTTCAGTCACAAGGGTCTGAAACGAGGCGTGCAGCTCGTTGCATTTTTTTTTACAAGGAGCTTTGCGTTGCAGCAACTCTCCTTCGAGCTGCTCCTGTTCGCCAATTTTCTGCTCCTTTCTGCTGATAATTGACCCTGTCCGCGCTCGCTCTGCGGCAAAAGTTTTCTGATGCTCTTCATGTTGCAGCAGCTCTTTTTCAAGAGTATGAATGAGCTTGTTCGTTTCATTCACTGTTTTCTGTGTTTCCGACAGAGCGCTCTCCTCCCGGAGCAGTTGCAGCTCTCTCTCCTGAGCGATGCTCTCTTCAGTGGCAATTCTGGCGGTGCACTCCTGCTGCAACAACTCCTCAGCCCTGATGCGTTGCTGCATTGGCTCCAATTTTTCGCGGAACTCATCCATCGCGAGCCAGGAGAGAGCAAGATCAATCTCACGAATCTTTATTTTCAGCTCCCTCAGCTTTTCAGCTTTTCTCACTTGGAGCTTCAGGCTTTTTACCTTTTTTTCAACTTCTGCCAGAACATCATCGACACGAGAGAGATCCTGTGAGGTGCTGTCAAGCAGCTTGAAGGTCTGTTTGCGTCGCTGTTTATATCGGTTAATCCCCGCTGCCTCCTCAAAGAGTTTCAGTCGCTCTTCGCTTTTGTTGCTGATAATCTCCTCAATCATCTTCAGCTCAATCACCGAGTAGGCATCGCTGCCCATGCCGGTATCTGTAAAAAGATCAAGAATATCTTTTAACCTGCAGGGTACCTGGTTTAACAGGAATTCACTCTCGCCGTTGCGGTAAAGACGTCGGGTGACGGTTACCTCGGTATATTCCACCGGGAGAATATTTTTCGTATTTTCGATAGTCAGAGAGACCTCGGTGAGGCTGAGCGGTTTGAGATTTTTGGAGCCATTAAAAATAATATTCTCCATCTTTGTCGACCGCAGGAGCGAGGACTTCTGCTCGCCGAGCACCCAGCGCATGGCATCCACAATATTGGTTTTACCGCATCCATTAGGGCCGACGATTGCCGTCAGCCCCTTGTCAAATTTTATTCTGACTTTATGAGCAAAGCTCTTGAAGCCAAAAAGCTCAATTTTTGAAAGATACATCTGAACGGTGAGGGTTTGATGGTCTCAATTCACGGATGCTCTCCACCACACGCAGACACTGCATTGCTGCCTGCACATCGTGCACTCGCAAAATGGAGGTACCCTGTATCAATGCAATCGTTTCCGCCGCAATGGTGGCGGAAAGTCGCTCTGCAGGCGGGGGTGTCTCTTCGCCTGGAGCAGTAATGGCGTGGCCCAGAAAAGATTTTCTCGACAGACCAACAAGAACTGGCCTTCCCAATTCGCAAAGTGAGTTCATGTGTCGCAAAAGCTGGAAATTTTCCGCAACACTTTTTCCGAATCCAAACCCCGGGTCAATAATAATATTCTCAATCGAATGATGTTCAGCAAGCGCAATGGAGTTGGCGAGAAATCGGCTTACCCTTGCAATAATATCATCTGCACCGGAATTGGTTAGAGTGCTCCACTGCATCAATCCGGGCATCACGGGTGTGTGCATCAACACCACCGCAGCCTGATATTTCCGGCAAACCAGAGGGAGCTCGGGGTCAAAGGTGAAACCGGAAATATCATTCACCATATCAGCGCCAGCCTTCAGTGCCTCTGCGGCAACCTCAGCTTTATAGGTGTCGATGGAGATGAGCACATCGCTGCATTGGCGCAGTCGGGCAATGAGCGGCACGGTGCGCTCAATCTCCGCTGCTGCTGAAATTTTTTCCGCGCCCGGTCGAGACGATTCACCACCAATGTCGATAATTGATGCGCCATCGCGAAGCATTGCAAGCGCATGATCAAGTGACCGATCTATATCGACATGACCAGCATCTCCCTGCAACGCACCGCCATCATAGAATGAATCAGGCGTTGTATTCAGGATGCCCATGATTTTTGCCCCCCCACTGAGATCAAGCACCCGGTTGGCACAGGTGATCTGCTTATGGCTTCCCATCATGTTATAGCTGTTCATCGCAATTGTGTTCCTTCAGGTTATTCCGAAAGGTACAGGGGTAAATGTTACACAAAAGATCGCAATAGTGGCCCATCCGGATACTTTTCTTGGAGCATTGAGCGGATGATCATCTCCGGTTGGAGGATGGTTCAATCCAACCAGGCGAGAAAGGATGAAGGCCCAGAGAATCCACCCGAACCATGACCACTGCAGCATGACCGGGGGAATCAGTGCTACAGCATCCGGTTTGAGCAGCGAAAGGAGCAGTTCAAGCAGAGCAGGAGAGCCAAGGAGGATGATAAAGATCAGAAATGTTTTTGCGGCTATGGCGTGTCCCCTTCTGCCGAACATGGCATACATGATATGGCCGCCATCAAGCTGGCCTGCGGGAAGCAGATTCAGGGCAGTGACGATTGAACCAAGCCATCCGGTAAAGAGAAATGGGTAGTGGTACATCTCGGTCATCGAGGGAAGGTTTTTGGGAGCTATCAGGTATTCAAGTGCTGTCCAGAGCAGATTTTTGCCGAGGATGAGAGTGCCTGGTGGCGCTGCTGCCAGCAAACCATCCCTGGTCAGGTATTCAGGATGAATGGAATAAATAAATTCAGCAGGAGGCAGATGCAAAAAACCGTACACCAAAAGCCCGACGCATACTAAAAAACCACTTGCTGGCCCGGCGATACCAATATCGAAGAGAGCGTTTGTGTCCGGTATTCTCTCTTTTACCTTGATGACCGCTCCCATTGTTCCAAGGCTGAGAAGAGATGGCAGTAGTGGTGCGGGAATAAAGTAAGGGAGGGTTGCCCGAACACGATGGTGCATGGATGCAAAAAAATGGCCAAACTCATGCACTCCTAAAAAGAGGAGCAGCGAGGCTGAATAGGGGATGCCAGTGGCAAGGGCTTTGAACATGGCGGGAAAAGGGCCGAAATGTACAGGATGTCCGCCCCAGAATGTTCCTGCCCAGAGTGTTGTCAGTACCGTCAGGAGAAACAGAGCTATATGAAGGAGGTAGTTCTGCCGGGCAAAAATGGTTTTTCTGGAAGAAGTTAAAGAACTCATAACCTTATTGCTGAAACTTTTGCAAGAGAGCGGCACGGTGCCCCGCTTTCATCGCGGAGCATCCATTTTGCTTGTAATCTCAATTTTTATCCTTACCAGCACTTTTTTTGTCACCGAATGTTGCAACCAACCCCTTGACCAGCTCCTCTTTTTCTGCACCATTCAGCTTGGCTTCTGGATGAGCTGGCAGATAGATGAACACGGGCATTTTTCCTTTTCTTACCTCTTCAGCAGCTTTTTCCCCTTCATTTTCCTCTGGCCGTCCCCATTCAGAGACGTTGAATGCATCCCGTCCGAAAGAGACATCGACCTGAGTCAGCCATGAGGCCGGTGCAACAGAACTATACCATGGCCAGACCGTATTGTTTGAGTGGCAGTCTTTGCAGGCACGATTAAAGAGCTCCAGGGTTCGAGGAGAATCCCACTGAGGTTCGCCAGTGATCGGAGGGTTTTTGTGGTCCCGGCCATAAGGGACAATCTGAATGGCAGCAAAAAGGATTACTGCGCCTGCTAATAATTTTACCGGTTTCAATGGTAGGAACTCCTTGTTTGTGTGATGTTGCTGAGGTATAATTTATGAGTGACCTTGTAGCCAAACACCCTGCATGAGAGTCTCAGCAGGGTGTGAAGGTTTGCTCCAATGAGATCTAACGTTTCATGAGCGAGGTCAGGCGACAGCCAACGCTTCCTGTACCTTTTGCGCAGCATCCCGCAACCCTTTCGCAGCAATAAGATTCAATCCTGACTCATCGAGCATTTTTTGTGCGATTGGTGCATTGGTACCTTCAAGCCGCACAATAACCGGGATGTGCAGGTCTATCTTTTTTGCAGCTTCGATAATGCCGGCCGCAACACGATCGCAACGAACAATGCCACCAAAAATGTTCACAAGGATCGCCTTGACATTTTTGTCACTCAAAATGATCTTGAATCCCTCTTCAACGGTCTGGGGACTGGCTGTGCCACCAACATCAAGGAAATTAGCTGGTTTGCCTCCAGCGAGCTGGATCATATCCATGGTGCCCATTGCAAGACCAGCACCGTTGACCATACAGCCAACATTGCCGTCAAGGCGGACATAGTTGAGATTTGATTTTGAAGCTTCCACCTCAAAAGGATCCTCTTCGTGGATATCGCGCAGTTCAAGGAAATCCTTGTGGCGATAGAGTGCATTATCATCAAAATTGATTTTTGCGTCGAGCGCAATTACCGTTCCCTCTTTGGTGATGACCAACGGGTTGATCTCTGCCAGCGATGCGTCAATAGAGGTGTAAGCCTTGTACAGGGCGGTGATAAAACCGACCGCATTTCTGAACTGATCGCCCTGAAGGCCAAGGAAAAATGCCGCTTCACGTGCCTGAAAACCCTGCATGCCAAAAAGTGGGTCAATCTGTATTTTCAGGAGTCTTTCAGGAGTCTCTTCAGCAACCTTCTCAATCTCCATCCCGCCTTCGGTTGAGATCATCAAAACATTTTTTGAGGTAGAGCGGTCAAGAGTAATGCCGACATAAAACTCTTTTTCGATATTCATTCCCTCTTCGACCAGCAGCCGCCTCACCTCTTTGCCCTCAGGGCCGGTCTGGTGAGTGACAAGTGTCAGACCAATCATTGCCGAAGCGATATCAAAAGCCTCTTCGGGTGATTTGGCGAGTTTTACCCCACCAGCCTTCCCTCTGCCACCAGCATGAATCTGCGCTTTCACAACGACTACAGGAGACCCTGTCTTCTCAAAAAGCTGCTCAGCCGCATGTTTTGCTTCATCAGGCGAATAAGCCACAATTCCTTTAGGCACGGCAACCCCGAATTTTCTCAGGATATCCTTGCCTTGATATTCATGAATGTTCATATTTATTGGTCTTGAGTTACTGACGATATTCTGCACAGATCAAGCAGAGGGGGCAGAGATTGTGTAAAGATGGCAGTATAACGAAAATTACAATTATGGTACAACCTCTTGCGAGCGTTTCACTGATTATTGACGAAATAGTTGTCTCAAGTTGCGATGATTTGATTTCAAGAGTATTCGGGTGCATATTATTACCATGTTGAACTGGTTATCACATATACCCCGGTTTGAGTTTGCCGGGCCCTGGTGGCTGCTGCTGCTGCCTGTGCTCGCTTGTTTTGCCTGGTTTAAAGTGCGGAGGGAGCAGCAGGGGAATCCCGGAATACTTTTTCCCGATCTTGAGCGCCTCAAGGCTTCCGGATTTGAAGTGCGCCGCTGGCAGCGACTGTTGCCTCGATGGTTACGGTGGAGCGCGCTTGTGCTCTCTGTTCTTGCGCTTGCAGAGCCTCGTCTTCTTTTTCACCAGACTGAAGCTGAGGCACGGGGAATTGATGTGATGCTGGCGCTTGATATTTCTGAGTCCATGATGCAGAGGGATTTTACCGGTAAAAGCCGACTTGATGCGACCAGAGAGGTTGCCCGTAGTTTTGTGCTGCGCCGTTCGAATGACAGGATTGGCCTGGTGGTCTTTCGAGGTGAAGGGTATACGCAGTGTCCATTGACGCTTGATCACGGGGTGCTTGCCATGTTAATTGACCACCTTTCACCTGTGGTGATAAGGGATGAGGGGACGGCTATCGGGACGGCCATTCTTATTGCGGCTAACCGACTCAAGGCATCTGAATCGTCGAACAGGGCTATTATTCTGGTGACCGACGGTGAAAATAATGCAGGAGAGGTTGGGCCAGCCACTGCTGCCGGGCTTGCAGCGAACAACGGAATAAGGATTTATGTAATCAACACTGGATTTAAGACTGTTGAGGATCGGCTGGAGTTGTCTGCTCAGAGTGGAAGCAACGCGGTTACAGACGGGGAGTCGTTGCAGGGTATTGCCCGAACGACTGGCGGCAGATATTTCAGGGTGGATGATGCTGCTGGCCTGGATAAAACTATCCGCATTATTGATCAGCAGGAAAAGAGCCGACATTCAGGCCCGGTTATAGAGCAACGTTCGGAACTGTTTTTTGCTCTGTTGCTGGTTGCTGTTGTGTTGCTGCTCATTGAGGTTATCTTGTCACATACTCGATTATTGAGGATACCGTAGGGTCGAGCTGAAAGGGGAATGTTCTGTGCATTGGAGTTTTATTATGTGTTTTGCCTTTCCTGAAAATATAGGATATCTGCTTCTTCTGGGGCCTCTTGCCGTGTTGCTTGGCTATGGGGTTATCAGAGAGCTTCATATCCGAAGTGCTGTTGTTGCGGTACCCGTGGCTGATGCGATGATGCCCCGTATGCAGTTGTGGAGGGTTATCCTGAAAAAATTCGCTCTTTTTTTTGGTATAGCCTCCTTGCTTATAGCGCTGACAGGTCCGAGCTTGTGCAGCGGCGAGAAACCGGTGCTCCGAAGTGGTGCCGATCTGCTCTTTGTGCTTGATGTATCTCGCAGTATGAGAGCTAAAGATGTCTTGCCGGATCGTCTCGGCCAGGCGAAGCAGGAGATTATCCGTATCAGCCATGATGTTCGTGGTGGTCGGCGGGCTACTCTTCTTTTTGCTGGCGCTCCACTGGTGCAGTGCCCGCTTACCACCGATCAGGCGGCGTTTGATGCACTGCTTGGCATGGCTTCTCCTGAGCTTATTGAAGAGCAGGGAACAGCTTTTCGTCCGGCGCTTGAACTTGCCGCAGCGCTTCTCCGCCCGGCATCGGAGGTTCGTGGCACATCAGAGACAAAAGGTGAAAAGATTGTGGTGTTGTTGAGCGATGGTGAGGATCACGCTGGTGATCTTCGCTCGGCAGCTTTTCAACTGCAAAAAGAGGGGATTCATCTTTTTGTGATTGGAGTCGGTATGCCTCAGCCGGTTGTTATTCCATCTGAAGGTGGTGCGCCGAAGCGTGATGAGCGTGGTCGGGTGGTGATGAGCAGTTTCAGGGCAGAACCATTACAGGCTCTGGCGCGTGATACGGGAGGCGCTTACTTTCGAAGCAGGGCTGGACATACCGTTTCACGGGAGGTCTCTGAAGGGATTAACCGCATGGCGGCAGCATCACGTTGGGTGATGGAGCCTGCCGATCGTGAACCAATCTCAAATTATTTTCTTGTGGCAGCATCTCTTTTTCTGCTTTCTGAAACCATGATTGGCAGGGGCTCCAGAAGAGTTGAGAAAAGCTGAATGTCGTTGTGCTGCTTCGACAGGCACTCCCTTTTGTTGCTGAAAAAATTGTTACATTACCCTTGTAATAAAGTTATGGTCAGTCCATTGTCAGATAAAAAACAGATTATCATTATGGAGCAGCAAAATACCGGTAAAAAATCTCTTGACTCTATCGAGAGGGCAAAGCTGGGAGTCAGGGTGTTTAACTTGCCATTCGATGAAGCTGAAGAGGTGATTGATGCTTACGTGAGCGATGGAGATTATGATCCTGACTCAGTTGAGCTGTTCAAGGTGCAGCTTGATACGCAACGTCACATTCAGGAAAAGAGCGTTGAGCTGCTCTCTACTGGAGCCGAGATTGTTCGGCTTGTGGTGAATGCCTTTGTCAAAAACATGCCACAGCCTGCGAATAGAAACTCATACGAGTCCTGAATGTTATTTTAAATAATGAGAGCGATGCAGTTTGACCCAAACAAATTTACCCTGAAGGCGCAAGAGGCACTCCAGGCGGCGGGTACTCTTGCCAGTAGTCGCCAGCATCAGCAGATAGAGCCGGAACATCTGCTCTATGCCATGTTTGACGATGCAGGCAGTATAGCTGTTCAGATAGCGCAGAAGCTCGAAGCTCCTGTTGAGTTGTTTCGGGCCGCGCTTGACCGGGAAATTGAAAGAATTCCAAGGGTAACCGGGGCTTCGGCAACAGGCCAGTATCTCTCCCAGAATCTGGGCAAGGTGTTTGACGTGGCACTGAAAGAGGCTGAAAAGCTGAAGGACGACTATATCAGCTCCGAACACTTGCTGATTGCATTGAGCGAAGCCGGGGTTCCGGTGTCGCGTATGTTGCATGATGCGGGATTCAGCCGCGATGCTATACTCAAAGTGCTCATTTCCATAAGGGGAACTCAGCGAGTGACCAGTCAGAACGCCGAGGAGAGCTATAATTCACTGAAGAAATATTCGCGCAACCTGAACGATCAGGCTCGCAAAGGCAAACTCGATCCGGTGATCGGTCGTGACGAAGAGATCCGCCGGGTGTTGCAGATCCTCAGCCGCCGTACCAAAAACAATCCTGTTCTTATTGGAGATCCTGGGGTGGGCAAGACCGCGCTGGTCGAGGGAATTGCTCAGCGCATTGTCGCTGGCGATGTGCCTGAAAATCTGAAAAGCAAGCAGATTGCCGCGCTTGATATTGCCCAGCTTGTCGCCGGAGCAAAGTTTCGTGGTGAGTTTGAGGAGCGCCTGAAAGCGGTTGTCAAAGAGGTGCAGTCGGCCAATGGCGAAATTATTCTGTTCATTGACGAGTTGCATCTGCTTGTTGGCGCAGGCTCTGCCGAGGGCTCTATGGATGCCGCCAATATTCTCAAACCGGCGCTTGCCCGAGGTGAGTTGCGTTGTATAGGTGCCACGACGCTCGACGAGTACCGCAAGCATATCGAAAAGGATGCTGCTCTTGAGCGCCGATTCCAGACGGTACTGGTGGATCAGCCGAGTGTTGAAGATACGGTCTCGATTTTGCGTGGTCTTAAAGAGAAATATGAGATTCACCATGGCGTACGTATTAAGGATGCCGCGCTTGTGGCCGCCGCCGAGCTTTCGAATCGCTATATCGCCGATCGTTTTCTGCCCGACAAGGCCATCGACCTGATTGACGAAGCCTCATCGCGGCTCAGGCTTGAGATCGACAGCAGCCCGGAGGAGCTTGACCGGATAAATCGCGATATTCGTCGTCTTGAAATCGAGCGTGAGGCGCTGAAACGCGAGATTGAGGTTGTGGGGTAGATAATAACCTTTACGGTAAAAGGTTTATTTCAAAAACAACAAAACTAAAATAACGTGTCGATGATGATGAAAATGATGAAGATAGTTGCTCTTGCGTTTATGTTCATTGGGGTGTTTTCTGCTACGGCAAGAGCTGGGTGGGATCCTGCTGAAGAGGAGAGGGCGAAAAGTGCGGCCGAATCTTTCAAAAAAACTGCGCCATGGCTTTCTCGCTATTTTGAAAGTGCTTATGCTTATGCTGTTTTTCCTGAAGTATTTAAGGGCGGGTTTTTTATACTTGGAGGAGGGCACGGCAAGGGATACGTCTATGAGCAGGCGAAGCTTGTCGCACGCTCATCGGTGACGCAGTTGAATGCAGGGCCTCAGCTTGGTGTACAGTCTTTTTCAGAGATTATCTTTTTTCAGGGCAAGGGAGATTTTGAAAAATTCCAAAAAGAGAACTTTGAATTTAATGCCCAGGTTACGGCCGTGATTGTATCGGCGGCATTGTCAACGAATAGTGATTATTCCAATGGCGTGGCTGTTTTTGTGCTTCCAAGGGCCGGGATAATGGCGGAAGCGACCGTTGGTGGTCAGAAGTTCTCCTATAATCCTTACCGCTGAGGTTTTTATCAAGATCGAAAGGCCTTTGGATGGTGATGGCGGTGTTTTTCAACAACGATATTTTTTGCGATGAAGTATGAATTAGTGGTTGGTCTTGAGGTTCATTGTCAGCTCAATACCGTCAGCAAAGCTTTTTGTGGCTGCTCGGCCCAGTTTGGCAAACATGCCAATACCAATGTCTGTCCAGTCTGTCTTGCGCTTCCGGGGGCATTGCCGGTGCTGAATCGCCGTGTGGTAGAGGATGCGGTCAAGCTTGGCCTGGCAACAGGTTGCTCCATTGCACCCCACTCTGTGCTGGCCCGGAAAAACTATTTTTACCCTGATCTTCCGAAAGGGTATCAGATCTCCCAGTTTGAAGAGCCGATATGCAGTGAAGGCAACCTGCACATTGATGTTGGAGAGGGGCGAAAAGATATTCGGTTGATCAGGATCCATATTGAGGAGGATGCCGGCAAGTCGATACATGACATTGGGGAGGAGACCTATATTGATCTTAATAGGAGCGGAGTTCCACTCCTTGAGATTGTGAGCTATCCCGATATACGCACCTCAAAGGAGGCCTCCGCCTATTTGCAGAAGTTGCGTCAGATCGTCAAATATCTCGGTATTTCTGATGGCAATATGGAGGAGGGGAGCCTGCGCTGTGATGCCAACGTCTCGTTGAGAGCTGAAGGTGCAACGGAGTATGGTACCCGTACCGAGATCAAAAATATGAACTCTTTCAAAAATGTCGAGAAGGCCATAGAGTTCGAGGCCCTGCGCCATCAGGAGATTCTTGAAAATGGTGGTGTTATTATTCAGGAGACCAGACTTTGGGATGCCGACAAGGGGGAGACCCGTTCCATGCGTGGCAAAGAGTTTGCTCACGACTACCGTTACTTTCCCGATCCCGATCTGGTGCCGGTGCTTGTTGACCAGGAGATGATTGATCGGGTGAGGCAGGAACTTCCCGAATTCCCAGAGGTGCGGGCACTTCGTTTTGCAGAGGAGTACGGTATTCCCGTCTATGATGCAGGTGTGCTGACGGTTGAGAGGGAGGTTGCCGACTACTTTGAGGAGACGGTTAGAGTTTCCGGTGATGCTAAAGTGTCGTCGAACTGGGTGATGGGCGAGGTGATGCGCACGCTCAAGGAGAAATATCTTGATATTGCTGAGTTCTCCATATCTTCCCCGAGACTGGGTGGGTTGATTCGTCTTATCGGAGAGGGTGCCATAAGCAATACCATTGCCAAGCAGGTGTTTGAAATAATGTTGTCGGAGCAGGCCACCGCCTCGGAAATTGTTGAACGTGAGGGGCTTGCACAGGTGTCAGATACCGGAGCCATCGAAATTGTGGTTCAGGAAATTCTTGATGCAAACCCAAGCCAGCTTGCCGCTTATCGTGGTGGAAAAACCAAGCTGCTGGGCTTTTTTGTGGGTCAGTGCATGAGTCGGATGAAGGGCAAGGCCAATCCCCAGATGGTTAATGAGCTGTTATTGAAGAGGCTTGAAGGGTGAGGTTGCGTCACTCTTCATTGTCGAACAGATTCTTGGTGCGCGGTGTTTCAGGCAATGTTTTTGCAAGTTCAGGATTGATGACCTCTATTTTTTTTCGGGCATCCTGAAGCCGTTTTTTACAGGTATCGGCAATGGTCAGCCCCTCTTCATAGAGGCCGATCGAGCCCTCAAGTCCAGTGTCAGGATTTTCGATATTGCGGGTGATCTCCTCAAGCCGCACTATCAGCTCCTCGATTGAGGGTTTTGTTGTGTGTGATGTTTTCATAAGTTTTCATAAGTTTAGATGTTGTTGTTTAAGGTAGGTAAAGAGAGTGATTATTCAAAAGGCAGGTGTGTGAGTGAAGTTTGTTGATAGTGCGTCGATATTTGTTCAGGCCGGAGACGGTGGCAAAGGGTGTGTAAGTTTTCGCAGGGAGAAGTTTGTGCCGAAAGGTGGCCCTGATGGTGGAGATGGGGGTAGTGGTGGCCATGTCTGGCTCAGAACCAATCGTCAGTTGACTACGCTGCTCGATTTCAAATACAAAAACAAGTACATCGCAGTTCGCGGTGTCCATGGGCAGGGCGCTCGTAAAACCGGCAGGGACGGTGCTGGTATTGTTATTGATGTTCCGTGCGGTACTATTGTCAGAAATGCTGAAACCCATGAGATTATTGCAGATCTCACCGGAGAGGAGCAGGAGTTGATGATTGCCAGAGGAGGCAAGGGGGGACGTGGCAACCAGCATTTTGCGACACCGACCCGTCAAGCACCCCGCTATGCCGAGCCAGGCCAGAAAGGTGAGGGGCTGACGCTCGACATGGAGCTGAGGCTTATGGCTGATGTTGGACTGGTTGGCTTTCCCAATGCCGGAAAGTCAACCCTGATCTCGGTTATCAGTGCGGCCAAACCCAAGATTGCCGATTATCCTTTTACCACACTGGTGCCAAATCTTGGCATTGTGCGTTATGAGGAGTACAAATCGTTTGTAATGGCCGATATCCCCGGAATTATAGAGGGGGCGGCTGAGGGTAAAGGGCTTGGCTTGCAGTTTCTCCGCCATATCGAGCGAACGAAAATACTGGCCATCCTTATTGCGGCTGATTCACCAGATATTGTCGAAGAGTACCGGACACTTCTCGGGGAGCTTGAGAAATTTGACAAGGGGCTGCTTGAGAAGCCACGAATGGTGGTCATCACTAAAATGGATATTGCTGCTGAAGAGCTTGAGATTCCTGCTCTTGAAGAGGGTATAAAGGTGCTTTCGATATCCGCAGTCTCTGGAGGGGGTTTGAAAGAGCTTAAGGATGAGCTTTGGAGAGAGGTGTCGGGACGTACCAGAGCAGTTGAACCTCCAGTTGAGGGGCTCGGGTAGCGATGCAGCCTGCTGAACTGTTTATCAGGTATGCGCGTCTTGCTGATGCCGGAGCAATAGCTGCGATTACTTCAGGATATGCCCGTCAGGGAATCATGCTGGAGCGCTCTACCGATAATATTGTTGAAAATATTCGGAATTTTTTTGTTGCTGAATATAACGGTGAGGTGATTGGGTGTTGCGCTATTGCTTTTTACACTCAGAAACTTGCTGAAATTCGGTCGTTGGCTGTTTTTAACCGCTATAAAATGAAGGGAATAGGGCGTTTTCTTGTTGAAAAGGCTGAGCTGGTTTTACGCGAGGAGGGGGTAAGGGAGGTTTTTGTTCTGACGCTGAGCCGGGAGTTTTTCAGCAAGATTGGGTACAGCGAAATCAGGAAGGAGTATTTTCCTCAGAAAATATGGAAAGATTGCACTCATTGCCCAAAACTGATGGCGTGCGATGAGATTGCAATGGCCAAGACACTGTAAATTAATCAAACAGGGGTTGTATACGTCGTGATTGTTCAGGAAGTTGTTGTTAAAAACAAGGCGGGTCTGCATACCAGGCCTGCAGCAGCGGTTGTCAAACTGGCATCCCGCTTTAAATCCGATTTTTTTATTGAGATGCAGGGCACGGAGATCAATGCAAAGTCCATTATTGGGGTGATGAGCCTTGCTGCTCCCAAGGGAACAAAGTTGATTCTCAAGCTTGATGGCGAGGATGCCGAAGAGGCTGCCCGTCAGTTGGTGGAGTTTTTTGATCAGGGATTTGGAGAGGTTTAGCCTTGCGCATAGCGTTTATATCTCCTTTTCCCCCTTTGAAGGGAGGTATAGCTCGTTTCAGTTCCCTTTTGGATGCGGCTCTTCGCAGGTTTGGGGATGATGTTATCTCTCTTCCTTTTAGAGCGCTCTATCCCGGTTTTATAGCTCATGGCGTAACATCTCCTTTGCCTGACGATGCACGTCTTGTACTCTTTAACCCCTTTTCCTGGATTGGTGCCGTCAGGCAAATAAAATCACAGAACCCCGATATCCTGTTGGTTGCCTATTGGACTGGCTTTTTGGCCCCTCTCTTGTTTGTGCTGCGTCGTTTCACCGGTATCAGAATGGTGGTGTTG
>SZYA01000065.1 GCA_005843815.1 Chlorobium sp. | reverse complement strand
CTTTTTTTCGCGGTCGGTAAGGCGGTTAAAGCGCACCCGAAAGAAATTTTCATCCAGACGGTTGACGACAAGTTTGGTTATTTTCTCGACAACCGACAAGGTAATGGGTGAACTTTCTGCCTGGTTCCACACCTGATACCCCCACTCCTGAAGAAAATAGGGATAGCCTTTGGTCAGGCGAAAAATTTCGTGAAGGGCATCACCGTCAAATGAGACTCCTGCCTCAACAACCGGTTCCTGAAGCGCTTTGGCGGCATCCTGTTCATTAAGCGCCCCAATGTCGGGAAAATTAAAGAGCCGTTCTGCATAGGACTTTGCCTCACCGGCAAGACCTGGCAGAATTGGCAGGCCTGCTGCAACCAGCACAACAGGCAGTTGGCGTTGCTGCATTTTGTGCATAGCCATAATAATAGCATTCAGTTCTGATGAAGAGAGGTACTGTATTTCATCAATCAGAATAGCCACAGCACTCTTGCGTTCCTCGGCAGCTTCACCAACCGCAACAAACAGGCTTGAAAGATCAACCTCCAAATCTCCGCTATCAGCACTCCCCTTTTCAGGATCAATATCCAGACCAAACTCAACATCGCCCAAAGATACCTTCAAGCCACCAATGAAGCTTTTCAAAACAGCAAGAGCACGACGAACCTTTTCGCCACCGCCAGCAACCCTGTCCAGATCGAAAAGAAGCTTGCGCAACTGCGGCACAAGGAGCAACACCAGCGACTTGTTCTCCTGCGCTTCAAGAAAAAGAGTCCGATATCCGTCATGGAGAGCCATACGCTCCATCTCATTGAGCAGAACCGTTTTGCCCACACCTCGCAGCCCTGTCATCATCATGCTCTTTTCGGAGCGTTTCAGGCGCACCCGTCCGAAAAGCACTTTGGCAAGGTACAGAATGGCATCACGTCCCGCCAGTTCGGGAGGAGGAGAGCCTGCACCGGGTGAAAAGGGATTTCTGATAGCATCCATCGATAATCCTGATTTATTGGAATTTATATTCAATTATACCATTTTATACATAACTATACAATTATCACGGTATAATTCAATCCACAACACCATCATCGCGGCACCCCATCCAACACCGGCACAAAACAACCGGCAACACAGTAAAAAGTTTCCCCATACGCCAGTGGAACAGCGCAGCATGAGAGGCTTTGCTGGCGATCGGTTCAGCACATTATCCTCGTTTTCTGCCGAGCTGGAGCTCGGCGCTCCCGGGTATCGGCATCGACTCCATCAGTATCCTACAGCACTATAATTTTCAAATCAAGAGCGATTTTTTTGTGAGTTTTGTACTTTTTCATGCCTCAACCATGCCTGAGCATACTCTTGGCCAGCTTCATCTGCGCGTGCTCAAAGGCGGGCGCAACATCGTCCAGATCATGAGGCTCCATGCCGACTGCCAGGGTGAGAGCAACAACACGCCAGTTCTCCACGCCTCTACAAACCTGCGCAAGAATTTCGAGAGCTTGCTCTCTTTCGAGCCAGAACTGCCCGGCAACACGCACCACCTCTTTGATGGAGGAGACGGGGCCGGTCTCCTCCGTCAGCCAGGTTTTGAGCTCCTGATCCTTGTCGGGGAATGGATTGAGATCAAAGGCTGGTGCAAGCCGCCACTGGCCGTGGCCGACATGCAGAAAGCCATGATTGTGCAGATGATCATCCACATTGGTGATGAGCAGATTGAAAACAATACGACGCCACAGCTCTGCCAGATCGTGTTTTGGATCGGCACAGGTGGCAATAATGCGCTCAGCCATCTCGCTGTATGCACGCTCATCATCCCGATTGGCCTGAAGAAGAGATGCTGCCGAGAGATATGGAATTCGAGCGCCCCCGAGCGTGCGATCAAAACGACGCACAACAGCCACTGGAGAGTTTTCGGCATAAACGATACGAGCCTGGGCAGCCTCAATACCGGCAACCACTGCAAGGCGCAAGGCCAATACTTCACCTTTGGTCACACTGCGCTGATCCTTGACGCTTGGAAACTTGCCGATGGCCAACTGCCCATCATCATCAATGACTGAGCATTTTGGACGAAGCCCCCCAAGTGAGGTTCCCCTGCCACGGAGGTAACGAAGATCGGCTTCCGTCTCTTTCCCTCGCTCAACGGCATGGCTTGCACCAAGCATATCGCCAAGCTCCAGCAAGGGTGGCGTTGCCCTGTCGCCACTCTCGATGGTTCGCAGATAGTTACCCGTTGCATCACGCAAACGCAGGGCGCCAACCCGACTAAAATCATCCACACCAACCAGATAGTCCCATGGCGTAAGAGGAGCAAAGGCCTGCTCAACGCCTTGTGCCTTATGCACGTTACGACGCTTTGCATGGTCACGTGCAATGACACGACAACCCCAGCCATCAGGTGCCGTATCGGCAATGGCGAAATGAAAAACGGAGTCATTGGCTGAGGCTGCCTTATGGTACTGATGCGTTTCTGTCAACAGCAGGTCAGGAGAGATTGAAAAGCGCTCTGACGACTGAAGCCACTGCTGGCTATAGACAAACGAAGAGCTCTCACGCGCTCCACTGCGGGAACAGGCAAGCTTGCCAACAACCATACCGCCCTCACCAAGGCAAACCGTAGCGCCTCGCTGCATCGCCGCCCTGCTCATAGCGCACCAGACTCCGGTGAAGGCTTGCAGGAGCGAATGCGTCGGGGCAACTGCTCATCCATCAGAACAAGCCCGATATCATCGTTTGCCGTGTCGAGCAGTTGATTGAGCTTCTCGATCTCGCCAAGCACATACATGGCACGAGCAATGGTACCCCAGCTCAACGTTGGATCACCTTTTTCCAGCCGTCTCAGGCTTGAAACTGAAATACCAATCCGCTCCGCCATCGACTGCTGCGAAAACCGGCGACGGCGTCTCGCCAGCGACAAATCCCGGCCAAACTTCATGACCGCTCGCTTTACCGGCAATGGCATCGGTGCCTTTTCGGCAGAAACGTTCATATATAAACCTTTAAATTCTATTACCACCTTTTTATAATCGAATATAGAAAAGAGCAGCCAAAAGCGCAAAGAGGTACCGTCCGTTCCGACCAGACCCCTGGGAACGCCGAGCACCAGCTCGGCATCTTTTCCGAAAACGCCAAGAAGAAGAAGAGACAACCGGCACAGAACAACAGATTATGAGTATCAGCCTGACGTGCATGACCTTCCCACAAAAAAAATTTCTAGCCCCCCCCATGTAAGTTCTACCTTGTCGAGTGAGCTTCTTTTTTCAGAGATCCAGATATTAGAGGAGCCGATTTTCAGGAAGAACAAGGAGTGGAACGAATCACTCCACCTGATAGTTCAGCAGCCCCGCATAAGAGTTTCCATTGCTATAGTTGGCAAACACCCCTGCCTCTCCCGGTGAAAATGTAACATCCCCAGTAAAATAACCATTCTTCAACAGCAAATGAGCCACTGGTTTTGAATGCTGGACAATCATCATCGCTTGAGCACCATCCGACTTGAGCCTGAAACGCACCAGTTTTCCGGCAGGCACAACACCACTCAACGGCTCAACCAGCACAACGTGGTGCGCATAATAGTCAGTGAAGGCAAAAGGAAACCCTTTCGGATACGATGCAACATCAGAAAAAGTGATGTCATACGATATGGCTTCGCTGCTTTTGGTATCAGTGGATTTTTCTGCCACAAAGACTGTTGCTACATAATCTCCGGCTTTTGGAGCTGAAAAGAGAAGTTTCAAATGGTTGTCGGGCTGACGAAGCTGCAAGGCCCATGCACCCTTGACCTCTTGTGAGCCAGCACGCAGGCGACCGCTCAATTGCTGCACACCCGCCCCAAAATCAAACAGGTATGGCGCAACAGCAGCCTCAATATGTGCCCGCGAATGCTTTGACATATCCACGCCAAGATCAATCATTCCGGGAGGCACTGATGCCATGTCAAGAAATGTATTGCGAGTAACAGGTTTCGGCAAAAGCTGCCACGCCGGATTTTCAGGGAAATGGCTGGTGATAAAAAACTGTGGATCAACAAGGAAATAATTCCATTTGCCGCTCTTTCTCGAAAAGTGGCAGGAATCATCAATCGAACCTGCATCCCATGTCGAATCAAGAAGATACCAATGGCCATCAAGGTTGACAGCATTCCAGGCATGGTTGGCTCTCCCCGTCATAACACCAACAGCGTAGCCATATCCCTTGGCATAACCGTCAACTTTCTCAATCTTTAATCCGGCAACACCCCCCATCTCCTGAAACAACGCAGAGTAACCTTCACAAACAGCCTTACCACGATGAAAGGTATTGGCTGCCCCGACGGCATTGCGCAAATCACCGGAAAAATAGGCATCAACATCATACTCAATATACGTCGTAATCCACCTGTAAATGGCATAGAGCCGCGCAAGATCACCTGGTAGCTCTGCTGTAAGTTTTTTTGCAACAATCGCCAGTGAGTTGCCACCCGGATAACCGACAGCACTGACACGCCGGTCAACATCAATAGAAAAAGAAAGACACGTTGTCGCCACTTCGCTATTCATACCGTTATCCAAACCAATGGAGCAATCGCCTGAGAAAGCTGAAAGTTTTGCCGCTGTAGGGCGGGTAACGCAGAGCAGGATCCGGATAGAGCGATCTATGGAACACACTTCGCGGATGAGAAAAGGTCTCAAACCCGAATCGACCATGATAACAGCCAAAGCCACTGCTACCAACTCCACCAAATGGCAGCCCGTGAGGCACTGCCTGAAACAGCAGATCGTTGATACACACTCCTCCTGAACGGGAGCTCCTCACCACCCGCTCCTGCACCAACCGGTCAGAAGAGAACAGATAGATCGCCAGAGGCTCTTTTTTGCTGGCAACAATGTTGAGCGCTTCATTAAGCTCTCTATACGCAATCACCGGAAGCAAGGGGCCAAAAATCTCTGCCTGCATGAGTGGTGATGTTGGTGTTACCCCGCAAAGAATGGTTGGAGCAACATAACAATCATCCGGATCTGTACTACCCCCGCTCCAGATCGAAGCATCCTCCAGAAGCGACGCAAGCCGTCTGACATGAAAAGCATTGACAATACGAGGATATTCGGAACTGGTACGGGGCTCATTACCATAAAAACTTATGATTGCCTCCTCCATGGAGCGAAGCAGCTCAGCCTCCCGCGTTTCGTGAACAAGCACATAATCAGGGGCAAGGCAGGTCTGGCCTGCATTCAAAAACTTTGCCCATACAATTCGACGCGCTGCCACACTGATATCCGAATGTTCATCAACAATACATGGACACTTTCCCCCAAGCTCCAGCGTCAAGGGGGTCAGATGCTTTGCGGCAGCAGACATCACCTCCCGACCAATCGCCTCACTGCCAGTATAAAAGATATAGTTAAAGCGCTCCTCAAGCAGAGCCCTGGCCACCTCCACACCACCTTCGACCACAGATATCGCCTTCGGATCCAGATATCGCCCTAACCCTGCAGCAATAACCGCCGAGGTATGCGGAGCCAGTTCCGAAGGTTTGATAATGACGCAATTACCGGCAGCAATAGCGCTGACAAGAGGGGCAAGACAAAGTTGCAGCGGGTAATTCCAGGCGCCCATGATGAGGACAACGCCGTAAGGTTCACGCGAGTACCAGGCTTTTGCCAACTGATAGACCAAGGGAACAGAGACCCGATGAGGCTTCATCCACAACTTCAGGCGCTTCAGGACATAGCGAATTTCGCCCCGGAGATAGTTTGTTTCTGTTAAAAACAGCTCGGCTGCAGATTTTCGAAGATCATCATGCAATGCGGCCGCAATCTCCCCTTCACACTCAACGAGAAAGGCATCAAGAGCCCGTAACTGCGAGCGCCTCCACTGCAGAGAGCGGGTCGCACCACTCTGAAATGTTGATCGCAACAGCACCAATTCAGGAAAACCCTGATCTTTTTCCATGGAGAGAGAGTGTCATGATAATATTATCCCCGACCACTGCGGAGCATTCGCCCGCAATGTAGTGAAAAAGGTGTTCAGGCATATAGGGGGGAATATCGCTCCCTCTGCTGACGCTGCTAACCATCATCGAAAAATATCGATATATTGCGGTCTGACGGAAGCTTTGGTTTGCCGGAATTTGTAGAAAAAGAACGAATCCTGAATACTCCAAAAATAAAATCATGAAAAGCAGTAGCACAGACAACAGGAGATTTGAAAAAATCGATTTCAGGGAGAAGAGCCTTGCTGGAGGGAGCTATGAAGAGTGCAACTTTATCAACTGCAACTTCAACGGTGTCGATCTCTCCGGTATTACATTTTTCAAGTGCACCTTTAACGGATGCGATGCAAGCCTTGTGAAGCTGAAAAACACAAGTTTACAGGAGGTCAAATTTCTTGACTGCAAATTGCTTGGGGTGCTGTTCAGTGAGTGCCGAAAATTTCTGCTTGAGCTCTATTTTGAAAACTGCATGGTCAAGCTTTCGCATTTTGCCCAAATGAAGCTCAAAAACACCCATTTTAAAAACTGCAATCTGCAGGAGACCGATTTCAGTGAGGCAGAGTTGCGCGGGGCCTCTTTCGAGAATTGTGACCTGCTGCAGACCATCTTCTTCCACACCAATCTTGAAGAGACAAATTTTACGACCGCTTTCAACTACTCAATCAACCCCGAAACCAACCGACTCAAAAAAGCCAGATTCTCAATCCCCGAGGTAACGGGTTTACTCGACACCTACGGCATAGAGATAGAGTGAAAATCACAATATCAGCATCAAGCATCACCAACTGATCGCGATCAAGGGTTTGTTGCAATACACTGCCTTGCCAGCCAGCCCCTCCCCAAAATCTTGTCGCAAACAAACGATATATCGAATAAAAGGGAAAGGAGAATAAAGCTCATCGTCTCTCCAGGATTTTAAATTATATTCCCAGAAGCCAAAAAGGGTAACAATCAAACGCAACATGGGTATAGTAGAAGCAGTCTGTATCAGCGAAAAAAAAGGCGTTATAAAAACTGCCGTCGACCGTATATCGCTCAGAAGGGAGTGGGGAATTGAGGGTGATGCTCACGCGGGAGAGTGGCATCGTCAAGTATCAGTTCTTGCTGGAGAGAGCATTGACCGGATGCGTAAAAAAATGCCGGAACTTGACCACGGCATGTTTGCTGAAAATATTGTCACACGAGGCATTGATCTTTCGCACCTTTCCATCGGAGATTCACTGATTATCGGAACAGGTGCTATTCTTGAAATTACCCAGATCGGCAAGGAGTGCCACAATGCGGGGTGCGCCATAAAAGTTGCCACGGGCGAATGCATCATGCCAAAGGAGGGGCTTTTCTGCCGGGTGATTGAGGGGGGCACCATCACTGCTGGTATGGCTATCAAAAAGAGAGTTCAGTAGTCAAAGATGCCTCTAACCTCCGATTTCGGACATACTGGTCCTCACTGAATCCCTCGCGGCATGCTTCCCGTCCACAGGCTTCTTCATCACCGCTTTGCGAAACAGCTCAGCGATCTCTTCGCGACCAGCATGACTCCGCAACAGTGGAAGCAGCATCAAACCCTCTTTTTCATACAGACAACTGATTATTTTTCCATCTGAGGTAATCCGAATCTTGTTGCACTGGCCACAGAAATTTCTTGTAAATGCAGGAATAATGGCAATTGATCCTTTGTGACCTGGCAAGGTGTAGCTGAAATATTGGGTTGCATGGCCCCTGACCGTCTGCATATCAGGGTATAAGCTTTTCAATAACTCCTGAATTTTATCGGCTCCCAAAAACTTGCCCGTACGCCATATCTGATGATCATCAAATGGCTGCAGCTCCATAAATCGCACGGTTATGGCATAATCTCTGGTCAAAGCAACAAATCGCTGAATATCATCGCAGTTGATATCACGCATCAGCACCACATTGAGTTTCACAGGAATCGCTGAGGTTTCAAGAAGCCTGTCGAGATTATCTCGTACCCTTTCGTACTCATCCCGTCTTGTAATGGTGTGATAGAGCTCACGATCAAGTGTGTCAATACTGAAATTAATGGCATCAAGTCCCGCATCAACCAGAGCAGGAAAAAAACGATCAAGAAGCAGGCCATTCGTGGTCAGGGCTACCGTTCTGATACCGGCATATTTTGCCTCCTGTACCAGCTCGACAATATCGCTGCGAAGAAGAGGCTCACCACCGGTAAACCGAATCTTGGTGATACCAAGAGAGGCAAGCACCTCAATAATGGCAAGAAGCTCCTGTTTGCCCAGAACCGAATCACCCTGGGAGTGATCTTCATGCACCTCACTCATGCAGTATGAGCAGCGCAGATTACACCGCGACGTGACGGCAATCCTTACATAATCTATGGGTCGGGAAAATGTATCAACAAGCAGACTATTCGCGGAATTACTCATGCTGAAGGGAAAATTGTGCGATGAAAGTGCATGACAACTAAAAAAGGCACCACCCATTGTTGAAGAGTCAGTGCCTTTTTCAGTATAAGAAATCTTGCCAACAGTTACTGCGTCCTGAAATCGTTATTTGAGAGGAGACTTACCGTTTTGATGGCATCATCAAGTTTTCCATTGTATTTCTTTACACCCACCTTTGTTCCCTTGTACCACGGAATGGTTGTCTTCGGATCGGTATACGAAGAGGTCAAGTTATTCATCGTCCCCTTGGCATGGTACATGATACCAAAGACAAGCCCTGGTTTTGTAGCATCATTGACGTAGACAAGAGCCAAGCATGAGCCCTCTTCATTAAACACCTCAGCCATGTCACCTGTTTTCAGGTTGAGCTTGCCAGCATCATCCGGATGAATTTCCAGATAAGGGAGAGGAACCGTCATCAGCTTCTCTGGAATCCTTTTGTCGTGATACATGGTCTGCCAGACATGCTGGGAGCGCCCGGTGGTAAACCAGAAGGGATAGGTTGGGTTATTGATATATTTTGCTATTTCAGCGGGATACCCTGTCCACGCATCAGTGCCGTACCATTTAAACAGCCCATCTTTTGATGCAAAACTATACTGATAACGACGTTTTGTGCCAACAAGCTTGCCGGTTGCGGGATCCTGACGCACAGGAGTCTGGATGCCTTCGTTGCCAAGTTTTCTCAACATCGCATGAGTCACCCCTTTGTAGCACTCGGCTGAAAGTCTGGCCTCCTCTGTTTCGGTTGCCCTGTTGTCGCCAAATTCCTGCGCGCCATCGGCGAACACCTCCGCGTCTGTTTTCCACTCCATACCACTGAAGCGCGCCGCCATCTCCTTGTTGCCGTCCGCAGTGTAGAGCGCCTTGATTTTATTGCCGACAAGGGCAAGAATCTTCCAGTCTGGAAGGGCTTCGCCAGGCGCATCCATGAACTTGTCATAGATCCTCAAAAGTCGGCTATGGCAGTTAATCGAGGTATCAACAGCTTCACCCCATCCCGCAGCAGGCAGGATAAGCATGGCATCCTCTGAGGTGTGCGTTTTGTAAATATCCTGCACAATCATAAAGAGACCATCGGTTTTTTCATAAGCCTCAAGAACTTTGGCCACATAAGCTTTCGGGTCGGAAGGAATTCCGCCGTTGTCGAGATAATCAAGAAGGTTGTTCGCCCGTTTTTTAACCGATTTCTTGAAAAACTTGCTGTTCGGTGTTGAGAGATAGGGATCCGTAGCGCCAACCCAGTAAATTTTTCCACCGCCACCAGTAATGTACTTGTCAACATTTTTAGGAGGCCCACCGGCATAAATTGAGCCTGGAGTTGGAGCGCCTGGCCGCACATAACCCTCCTGATGCCCGCCAAGTCTTCCACATCCGGTTCCCGGCCTTCCAACATTGTGGGTGAGCACATTAAGCTGCGCTATGGCGGCAACCTGGTCGTAGTTTTTCATGTTCCAGATGATGCCTTTCTCATACAGCGTGAGTGTTCTGCGCTCGAAACCGCCTGTTTTCGGCTTGGCAATCCATGCAGCCGCCTCTTCCATCTCTTTTCTGGAGACTCCTGTAATCTTTTCTGCGTCAGCAAGAAAAGCAGCAAACGGTTTTGCCAGTTCCAGAGATTTGCTCTTGTAATCCTCAAAGGTCTTCATATCGGTACGCTTCTGGAGGTAGTCCTTGTCGTACCAGTTGTTTTCCCAGGCAATTCTTGCCAGCGCATTGGCCAGAATCCAGTCAGTACCAAGATTTGGACGAAGATGCAGAACTCTCTCCGCGCTGATATCCTGACTGACGGTTGTCGTCGCATTCTTGCGGGGGTCAATAATAACAATCCGACCCTCCTCGGCAGGCTCCCCGGATGCAAACTCTCTCTTTTTTTCATCAATTGATCCACCCTGGAGGTTCGGCATAATGTGCTCAGTGTAAAAAACCGTGGCCCCCTCATAAGCATTTGCACCCCAGAGAACAATCGTGTCGGCAAGACGGGCATCATCAACATCATAGTTGAGCTCGTGCATGCCGCGCTCCCTTGAACCCCACACTTCTGAATTGTATGCCGGGCGATTATGAATTGAGAGATATTGCGTTTTCACGCCGCTCAGGAAGAACTTGCCTGCGCCCCAGTTGTCTTCAAATCCAAGACCGGAGCTTCCATGATCATAAAACTTCATGGCAACACTGTCGGCACCATATTTATCCATGGAGCTTTTGGTCAATGTTGCGATAATTTCGACGGCATCATCCCACGAAATAGCCACAAAACCATTCTCTTTTCTGAGGAGGGGATATTTCAAACGATCTTTGGTTACTCCGGTTGGGGTGTAGGCGGTCAGAGCATTGGTACCTCCACGAATGGAGTAGTCACCCTTGTTGATTCGCGACTCTTTTGCCGGTATAATGGCAAGATTATATCGGTTGCCGTTTTTCCGAGTTATCACGTTATGCATGGTCTCCGTGTAGGAAAACCCTGACATTAACTGCCCCTGTTTCGAGAGGTCAACATGAAACGCATTGGATTTAGCGGTGCCGCTTCTCTTTTCAGGCCAGACGAAAACATTGTAACCACAACCAACGCTGCAATACTGGCAGACCGTGGTATATCTTTCCGCATCAACCGGAGGAATCGGGAGCGTATCTTTTCTTTTTGTAAGTGACATGGCGCTATTTCTCCTTAGCTCAATTTAAGATTACCGATTCTGCCGTAAATAAGACCTTCAACCCCTTCAGCGTAAATGTTGCCGGTTGCAGCATCAAGCCGCAAAACAACTTGAGCGACCCACTGTGAAGCGAGACCCTGATAGGTCTGACCGTTACGGGATACATCGAACATGGAGTAATGGCACTTGCAAACAAGGCGTCCATCACTGTAGGTGAGCGGACAGCCCATGTGGGTACAGAGTGTCGAGAAAGAGACAACGCTTTTGCCTTTCCCGATGCCGCCAAACGCCTCTTGACCAACATTTACCAGCACACAGGGGGAGTTGTCGTCAGGATAGGTAAAGGCAATCTGTTCATTCACTTTGAGATTTTTGATGTTCCCAATTTTTCTGGATGGATAGCTCTGCGCTGAGGCTGCCTGGCTCTCTCTGCCAAGACCAGAAAAAAGAAGCAGCGCAGAGGCTGAAGTTGTTTGAAGAAACTTTCTTCGTGAAATGTCGGACATAACTCCTCCCTGTGGATAGTCACAATTGTTAAACGTGCGGGTAAACGAAAAAACCGAAAAATATTTCGGAGTGTACAAACTACATAAATGTTCCACTATCACAAAAAAACCGGCGAATTTTTAGTAATTGATCGCGCCTATAACGCGAATTTTAAGATTGAGGAGGCAGACACTATTTCCACTGCGTCATTTCATGAAATTGCTGGTTTTTACCTCCACAGCCATTCCGCTCTCCCTTTTGTGCGGTTCATCGGAGAAGTTATCTTCAGTTTTCAGTTTGTTCTCCCTGGACAGACTTTCCTCGCACTCATGTAGCGTATCTCTTTCAAAAATCTCGTATAATCTGTTTTATCGAAAATTCGCGGA
>SZYA01000040.1 GCA_005843815.1 Chlorobium sp. | reverse complement strand
CCCAGATATTTTATGCAGGTTATGAAATTGGCGAAGTAACCTGTCCGACAAAATATTTTGAAGAGGCTTCATCGATAAATTTGTATCGCAGTACTGTTTATGGTTTTGGTGTCTTGAAAGTTTCAATTATCTATCGGCTCTGTAAGTGGGGCTTTATGAAATCAAGGCAGTACCGTTCCCTGTGAGATTGCGATGAATGATATAAACCCTGAAGGCCTTTCTATGTCTGCTGACTTGACCCTGCCTTGTCCATTTGAAAGTGAGGTCTCACTTGCTGCCAGGGCATATTACGGAATTGGTGGTATAGCCCGTTTTTTTGCACTACCAGCAGCTCTTTCTGAGCTATCCAACCTTCTCCTCTGGAATCGCGAGCATCGTCTTCCGCTTGCTCTTATCGGGAGTGGGAGTAATACTCTTTTTTCTGATAGTGCGTTTCCCGGTGTTGTAATTTCTTTAGAGCGGATGCAGCGTCTCTTCTGGCTCTCGGATGATGAACTATTCTGTGAGGCTGGAGTTGACAATACCTCGATTGCCGAAGAGCTCTTTTCTGCAGAAAAGGGTGGGGGAGAGTGGCTTTACCAGCTTCCGGGGCAGATTGGTGCCACCGTGAAGATGAATGCCCGCTGCTTTGGAGGCGAAGTGTCGAAAATTACGGTTGGTATTCTGACCCTTTCGGTTGATGGCCGGTTGCGATGGCAGCTTCCCGATGAGGTTTTTCTTGGCTACAAGCATACCGCACTGATGGAGGTGCCAGAGATTGTTGTTGCCGTGCTTTTGCGCTTTCATCAAAGGCGACCTGCGGAGGAGATCAGGCTGATAATGGAGGGGCATGAGGCTGAGCGCTCCAAAAAGCACCACTTTGATTTTCCAAGCTGTGGTTCAACCTTCAAGAACAATTATAGCCTTGGGCTTTCCAGTGGCGCTCTGTTTGAGGAGCTCGGTTTCAAGGGAGTGCGGGAAGGTGGTGCCATGGTCAGTGAGCACCATGCCAATTTTATTTATAACACGGGCGGAGCCATTGCCGAGGATGTGCTCAGGCTTGCAGCCAGGATGAGAGCGGCTGCTTTGGCTCGAACCGGGGTGGTGCTTGAGCTTGAGGTACAGTGTATCGGGTTATTCGATGCTGAACTTCTTGCATCAACAGGTGTCTGTTCGATATCCGATCGTCGGGATGCTTCAAAAGGGTGGAGCGGACTCTTGTGGTTTCCCGAACAGGATGAAGCTGTTCCCCCACTCTATCCCCGTCTCCTCATGCAGGGGCCACTTGTCGGGTATTTCGGACTTGATCGGGAGTTTCCGTCCGGTGTTCAGGTAAAGGTGGAGCAGATGTGTTCGATTGAGAGTGCCAAGGCTGACCCCGATGCGCCTTTCTTGCGCTGGACAACCCACAATCCCAATGCGGCGCTTTTTTCGCTGAAAGCCCCTTTTCCTGCGGCTTTTATGGATAAATTATGGCAGTATAGTGTTTCAGAACTCTTTATTTCAGGCGCTTCCGGTAAAGGGTATCTTGAGCTTGAGATGACTCCTGAGGGGCATTGGGTTGCGTTGCGTTTTGCCGCTCCAAGGAGAAGGTCTGCTGGCTACGAAACGCTTTCATCGGAGCCGTGGAGCGGAATGGTGCCTCTGGTGCAGGGTGAGAAGAGTTTTGGTATGGATCTCTGCTGGGAATTGGTCGAACAGTTTGTCGATAAAGAGCAGGTTATCGGTTTGCAGTGTTGTGCCTCGTCGGGAAAGGGGGAGTACGGGTTATTTCCCTGGTGGAACTCTCCGTCATCCCCGGCTGATTTTCACCAGCCGGATCAGTTTTTCAGGACTCCTCTCCTGTGACCGTCGAGAGAGTTACAGATCGGCCTGGGGCATTTTCGAAACCTCAGCAGCGGTAAAGACAGGCCCCTCTTTGCAGACATAGATCGACCCAACATTACAGCGTCCACACTTGCCTACACCACACTTCATACGGTTTTCAAGAGTTGTGTAGACGTTAGATTCATCAAATCCGAGCTTTTTGAGCGACATCAGTGTAAATTTGATCATGATCGGTGGTCCGCAGATAACTGCAATACAGTTATCTGGAGCAGGCGCAGCCTGCTCCAGAACGGTAGGCACAAAACCGACCCTGTGTTTCCAGTCCGGTGATTCTCCACCTGGATCGACCGTGAGAACAAGATCAATATCATCCCGTCTTTCCCACTCTTCGAGTTCATGCTTGTACACAAGATCAGCGACAGTACGAGCACCGTAGACAATTGTCACCTTGCCGAATTTTTCGCGTTGATCGAGGCAAGACCAGATAACGCTCCGTGTCGGGGGCAAGGCAATGCCACCAGAGACAAAGATGAGGTTTTTGCCATAGAAATTCTCGATCGGAAAGCGATTTCCATAAGGCCCCCGGAAGGTAACGAGATCCCCGATATCTGAATTTGCCAGAGCAGTTGTAACCCTGCCGGATTGGCGAAAGGTGAACTCAATGTACTCATTGCGGGTTTCAGGACTCGCAACACAGAAGGTGCTCTCGCCTTCGCCGTAGACGCCATAGAGACCGAACATACCTGTTCGATAGTTCTGCTTGAACAATTCGTGTTCAGCGGGATTTTGAAACTCAAGCTTCATGGTTCTGACACCAGGCGCCTCGTCGTGGCGGGCGACGATTTTCATGATGGCTGGCTTGTAGATGTTCTGGTGCGCGGTCTGAATGTTTTCTGTCACGGCTGTAAAGTTGAAATCGCTTGTAAAGTCTCTGTAATACCCATGTCAACCGGGCACTGGCGCGAGCATCGCCCGCATCCACTGCAACTGTTAACGTTGAACTTGCCAGGGAAATAGTTAAACTTGTGCATGATACGTTGCCGCCAGCGTGCGGATTGGGTGGCACGGGGGTTATGGCCCGAAGTGTGCATGGTAAAGAGTGCAAAGGAGCAGCTATCCCAGTTTTTCCTCCTGATGCCAGTAAAGGTATCCCCTTCGTCCTGGAAGTCAAAGCAGTGGCAGGTTGGACAGAGGAAGGTACAGGAGGCACAGCCGATACAGCGCATGGAGATCTCTTTCCAAAAGGTACTGTCAAAGTTTTCCGGATTCTGCAGCCATGCAACACAGGCATCAAGATTAAATTTCTCAGGAACCACAGCCACAGCGGCAGCAGGTTCTGATCCATCCTGAAGCAGATCGGCGATCTCTTTAAAGGCTTCACGACCACGATCGGTAAGTTCCTCTACCTGCCATCCCCGGTTGTTCTGGAGCGGGCGAAGCAGGATATCAGATCCTTTAGTGCTGTCAGGTGCCAGTTTGAGAGATGTACACATACAGAAATCGTCTGCTTTGGTGCAGGCGATGGTTACAATAACAGTTTCATTGCGGCGCTGGAACCAGAAGTCATCTTTATAATCCCACCCAAAAAGAGGATCATCAATGGCCAACCCTGAAGCGTCGCAGGGTCTTGCACCGAAGATGATTCTTTTTTCCGAAGGAGGTGTAAAATCTCTGGTTTCGATTGCCTGCTTTTTTATGGAGTAATGCACCATCGGTTCCGTCTGGGGAAAAAAGAGTCCTTTGATTGAGCGATCGGGCATTACAAGTCCGAGATCAAACTCCGCAGCATTTTCCACCGTGGCATAACTCGAAAAAGTCTCTTTTTTTACAGGCCCAATAACCGTAAGGCCAGCCTTACGCCATCGTGCGACACAGTTGTCCAGTTTATCGCTTAAAAGAATTCTTGTCATGAGCGTTGGTTACTTAGAGAATGAATGTCTCAGAATCGTCCTTTTTGAAACTTGCAAGCACCGGCTCCTGAGTCTCGCTCATTCCGGCAAAATGGTCGAAAGCCCCAAGTACCTCCTGCCCCATTCTTGCATTAATCAGGCGCAGTGGAATGTTGACCGGGCAGGCTCTGTCGCAGTTACCGCATCCGACGCAGCGTCCGGAAAGGTGAAAGGCTCGAATAATGTTCCATTCGAGGTTACCAAGCGTATGCGATGAGGTGTTGATCCATTGAGGTTGGTTGCTGTCAACAATACAACGTCTGCAGTAGCACATGGGACAGGCCTGACGGCAAGCATAGCATTTGATGCAGCGTGAAAACTCAGTCTGCCAGAAGTCAAAACGCTGGATGGGGTTCATCTGCTCAATTTGTTCGATAAGCGGATTTCTTGGCGCTTCTGGAGCATGATCTTTGATGGACTCAATCAATGCTGAAAAATCACCAGCACTTTCGCCCTCAAGAGCATTGACCTCCTGTCCATCAATATCAAACCCAAGAACGACAATCTGGTCAATATTGAGCTGTGCCTCAGCAGCAAGAATATTGATAGAGCGAATTCCGTCAGGCTTGAGAAAGATTCCGACGCGTTTATCATCACTTAAAAGTCCTTCGGCAACAAGGTAGCCTGCAAGGTTTGCAATGCATGCGGTGTCAAGCACAAGCTGGTCGGCCTCTTCAGGCGAACGCATGAAGAGAGGACGACGTCTCTCAGCAGTAGAGCCTGGTTTGTAGCCGATCACCATTTTCACTGCACCAGTTGAAAGAAGTTCTTTGACCCTGGCTTTGTATTTCTCCTGTATTGTCATTGCCTGTTTTTTTTAGAGTGTCGCTGGCGCTTCAGTTTCCCTGATCAAGTTTTTGTATTGATCAAATGGACCAAGTTTCCTGATATCATCGGTGACGCTGTTGATGAGTTCAGCAAATTTGTGTCCTTCAGCCGCACTGATCCATGAGAACTTTATCCGTTCTGATGGAATACCGGTAAAGTCGAGAAGAGTGCGAAAAACCATCCATCTCCGGCGAGCGTGATAGTTTCCATGGGTAAAGTGGCAGTCGCCCGGGTGACAGCCGCTCACCAGAATTCCGTCGGCACCTTGCTGCAGCGCCTTAAGGATAAACATCGGGCTGATTCTTCCAGTACAGGGCAGGCGAATGATGCGCACATTTGGCGCATACTTCAGCCTGCTTGTGCCAGCGAGGTCAGCACCGGTATAGGTGCAATAAGTGCAGACAAAGGCAATAATTTTAGGTTCAAAGGATTCACTCATCAGCTTGCTCCTGTAGCATGTTTCGGTTCGTAAACGATAAAAAAGGTGCTCCTCATAGAGCCATTACTTCGGCAAAAATCTGTTTTTCTGTAAAGCCTGCCAGATCAAGACTGTTTGAACGGCAGAAGGTGACACAGGTACCACACCCCTGGCAGAGACCCGGGTTGACCGAAGCAACCCGTTTTATAACTTTTCCTGAACGATCAAGAATATCTTTTTTCTCAATGGCATTGTATGGACAGGCAAGTACGCAGCCCCAGCAACCTGCGCAGGTTGTTTCGTTGTTCGATGCTACAACCGGTTCCCTTTCAAGTTTATCCTTGCTGAAAAGAGCAAGCACCTTGCTTGCTGAAGCTGATGCCTGGGCAACAGAGTCAGGAATATCTTTAGGAGACTGGCAGGCTCCGGCAAGAAAAACGCCTGCGGTCGATGATTCAACCGGGCGAAGTTTGAGATGGGCTTCGTTGAAAAAACCGTACTCATCATAGCCAATACCAATGGTTTTGGCAAAATCTTTTGCATCGGGCTGTGGCACCATGGCAGTGGCGAGAACAACCATATCGGCAGCAATCACGACGGGCTTGCCGAGAAGGGTATCAACCCCTCTTACCATCAGTTTGCCATTTTCCTGCCATACCTTGCTGACTCTTCCACGAAAATATGCAGCCTTGTCCTCCTCAATTGCACGACGGGTAAATTCATCGTATCCTTTGCCTGCAGCCCGAATATCCATGTAGAATATTTGAGCGATTCCTCCGTGAACCTTATGGGCGTAAAGCATGGAGTGTTTTGCTGTGTACATGCAGCAGATTTTGGAGCAGTAGCGCACCCCTTTTGAGCAATCGCGTGATCCTGCACACTGTATAAAGACTATGTTTTCAGGCTCTTTGCCGTCCGATGGACGCAGAATCTTACCAGAGGTCGGACCGCTTGCAGAGGCAAGGCGCTCAAACTGCAGGCCATTGATAACATCCTTGTATTTTCCGTAGCCATACTCGCCATATACCGAGTTGTCCTGAACCTGGAATCCGGTAGCAACAACAATTGCTCCGAAATCAAGGTCAATGAACTCATCCTGCATGTCAAAGTTGATTGAGTTAAGCTCACAAGACTTCATGCATACTTTGCATTTGCCGTTTTTGAAGTAGGTGCAGCTTGCCTTGTCAATGACAGGAATATTGGGCACAGACTGCGCAAACGGGGTATAAATAGCTGTTCTTTTCCCCATACCGCAATCAAATTCGCTTGAAATTTTCTTTGTCGGGCATTTGGTAATACAGTCACCACAGCCTGTGCAGGTTGACATGTCAACGTATCGCGCTTTCATGCGAATCCTGACCTGAAAATTCCCTATGTAACCATCAACACTTTCAATTTCAGCGTACGTAAGCAGGCGGATGTTGGGATGTTGAGAAGCTTCGACCATCCGGGGGGTCATGATGCACTGTGAGCAATCAAGTGTCGGGAATGTTTCCGATAATTGAGCCATGTGGCCGCCAAGCGAAGGTTCACGCTCTACAAGCACAACCTGCTGCCCGGCATTGGCAATATCAAGTGCCGCCTGAATGCCAGCAATACCTCCTCCAATCACCAGAGCACGACGGGTTACAGGAACCTCTATAGGCTGTAGTTTATTGTTACGCTTTACCTTTTCAACCATTGATCGGGTGATCTCCATGGCTTTTTGTGTTGCCATGTCATAATCGGTGTGTACCCAGGAGCACTGTTCCCGAATATTTGCAATCTCGCAGAGATAAGGGTTGAGGCCAGCTTCAGCACAAGCTTTGCGGAATGTGGCTTCGTGCATCATCGGTGAACATGCTGCAACAACTACGCCAGTAAGGTTGTTTTCCTTTATTGCTTTTTTTAACCGTTCCTGACCGGGGTCAGAGCAAAAATATTTATAGTCAAGAGCGACAGCAACACCAGGATGCTCTCCAATGCTGGTAGCCAGTTTGTTGCAATCCACCTTTGAGGCAATATTTTCACCGCAGTGACATATAAATACTCCAATTTTTGCCATGATTCAATCCTTTTGTATGAAGCTGCTGACAGTAAATCTACACAGGGGCACTTTTCACTCCATGTGTGTTAAGATAGAATTCAAATGCTGGGACGTTGTTTAAAGTTTCGACACAAGCTCCAGTGCAGGAACAAAATGCTCACCGACGGCAACTTCAGCGGGGTTGGCACCGCATGCAATGGCGACAAGCTCTGAAATGTAGTAAACTGGCATCTCCTTGACATCTCCAAAGCGCTTTCTCATGCCTCCCTGACGCATATCAAGATTTGCCTGACAGAGTGGACAGGCAACCACAAAAGCGTCAGCTCCGTTTTCCTCTGCATTTTTGGTAATCGTGTGAGTCAATTCTTCGACCATCGGTTGTTGTGCAAGGGTAAGCCCCGCTCCACAGCACTCGATTTTAAATGCCCAGTCAACAGGTTTGGCACCAATGGCAGTCATGATCGCCTCCATTTTGAGAGGATTCTCAGGATCGTCAAAGCCCATATCATCCATCGGACGGACTAAAAGACAGCCGTAATAACAGGCAAGAGAGAGACCCGTCAGTGGTTTTATCACCCTTTTTTTGATCTCTTCTGGATCCATTGCCTCAAGAAGCTGGGTGACTCCAATGAATTGAGCCTTGCAGGTTGGCTCAATTCCGGTAATTGCGCGAACCTCCTGGCGAAGTTCGTGTGATTCTATAAGGGTTTTTCTGGTCGTGACCTGACGGTTCTGACAGGCTGCGCATGGTGCGAGAACAATTTCCATACCTTGAGCATCAGCAAGAGCCTGATTTCTTGCAGGCAGGAGCAGAGCAAGTTTATGATTGGTAGCATGGGCAGAGGTTGCACCGCAGCAGTTCCAGTCTTCAATCTCCTTGAGATGAAGGCCAAGCAGGGAGCACATTTTCTTCACTGAAATATCATATTCCCGGGCTGTTCCACTCAGTGAGCATCCAGGATAGTATCCTATAGTCATACCTGGCTTGATGGAGAACGGAGCTTTAGGGGTAAATTGCTTTTTTACCGGGCGCCGTTTTGGCACATCAAGATGTGACTCCTGTTCAGAAGCCGCAAAAATCTTTTCGATCTGCTCCTTCTCTTTCACCCCGCCTTTGCCGGTAAGGGTATGGAGTGGATTGATCTTTCCGCTCTTGATCATTTTGACACCTGATGAGGCATCCTGCAAAAATGATCTTGTGCGGAGCTTATAACTGTTGACAAGGGAGAGTTCCTCCAGACGGCCATGTTTGCGCACGTTTTTGAGGAAGGAGAGATGGAAAGCGTTAACAAGCTTTTTTGATTTGCTCTCTGAAACCAGACCCTTTTCGAGAGCAAGTGCCCTAAGGGAGTCCATGGTAGCGGCAATATCCATATTCTGGGGACATCGAGCCGTACAGGTCATGCAACCCACACAAAACCAGAGAGCTTCACTTTTCAGAGCCTCTTCAATAAATCCTGCCTGGACGAGACGCATGATTCGTGCGGGAGGGCTGTCCATAAATGCACCGGCAGGGCAACCCGCAGTACATTTGCCGCATTGGTAACAGAAGTTATAATCATTTCCGGTGGACTTCTCAAGCTGATGCTTAAGGGCATCAGTTCCTGTCATCTTGATGTTTGACACGTGGTATATGCTTTAATCTTGGGGCGGGAAGCGAAATGATGCCAACATGTTAATTATACTTAAAAAAAAGATAAAGACAAATTATTTTTCCCATTTTTCCCCGTAAAAGGAGAGGATGTTGATGATACGTTCTGTGCAGCTTTTCTTGTGTTTGTGTTAAAGGGTTTTATGGGGAAAAATATAGTAAAGGCCATTGATATGATATTATTTTTTCTTATGATGGAGGTACAATTCTTATTTCTGCATAATTGATTTCCGTAACAGCCTATGTTTGATGAAATAGAGTTTGACAAGATCAAGCGCCTTCCAAAGTATGTCTTTGCAGCGGTTAATGAGCTGAAAATGGCTGAACGGCGTGCCGGTGAAGATGTGATTGATTTTTCCATGGGTAATCCTGATGGCCCGACACCTCAGCATATTGTTGATAAACTGATTGAGTGCATTAATAAGCCTCGTACTCACGGCTACTCGGTTTCCAAGGGTATCTACAAGCTTCGCGGAGCGGTAGGTAGCTGGTACAAGCGCAAGTACAATGTTGACCTTGATCTTGATCGCGAGGTTGTGGCCACCATGGGCTCCAAAGAGGGGTATGTTCATCTCGTGCAGGCAATCACCAACCCTGGTGATCTTGCCATGGTGCCTGATCCCTGTTATCCTATCCATTCACAAGCTTTCATTCTGGCTGGTGGCAATGTGCATCGTCTGAAACTGGAGATGAATGATGATTTTACCCTTGATGAGGAGGGCTTTTTTCGCAATATTGAAAAGGCACTGCGTGAATCTTCTCCCAAGCCAAAATATCTGGTGGTGAATTTCCCGAATAATCCTACGACGGCTACGGTAGAGCTGCCATTTTACCAGAAGCTGGTTGATATTGCCCGTGAGGAGCGCTTCTACATCATCAGCGACATTGCCTATGCGGAGCTGACCTATGACGGTTATGTCACCCCATCGATTCTTCAGGTTCCGGGTGCTAAGGATGTGGCCGTTGAGAGCTATACCCTCTCAAAAACCTACAATATGGCCGGATGGCGTGTCGGCTTTATGGTAGGCAATGCCAAGTTGATCGGTGCTCTCGAAAAAATCAAGAGCTGGCTCGATTATGGCACCTTTACCCCCATCCAGGTTGCATCAACCATTGCTCTTACCGGCGATCAGAGCTGCGTGCAGGAGATTTGCGAGGTCTATCGCAAACGACGCGACGTGATGGTGAAGAGTTTTGCCAATGCTGGCTGGCCGGTTGTCACTCCCCGTGCAAGCATGTTTGTCTGGGCTCACATCCCCGAACCCTTCCGCCACCTCGGCAGCCTTGAGTTCAGCAAAAAGCTGCTCAGCGAGGCAAAAGTTGCTGTCAGCCCCGGTATCGGCTTTGGCGCTTATGGCGATGAGTATGTCCGTGTTGCCATGATTGAGAATGAGGAGCGCATTCGTCAGGCGGCACGCAATATCAAGAAATTTTTGCGGGAACACGAAGCATGAGAAGTCACATAGGGAAAAATTAAACAGCCCCGGGTGTCCGGGGCATGAAGGCTGCAAACAGTCTAACCTGTTTTGATGCCGAAAAATAAGGGATGACCCTCAACCAACCCAATGCTCATACCCGCCAGGTCCTGATAAGTACCGAGATTTATTGTAGCCTCCAAAAGCGCCCGATGCGAAGTTATGCGCATCATATGCCTCCCCAGAGAAGGACTGAGATCTTCCAGCCATCATCTCCCTGAAGGTAAACAAGAAACCTGCAGCTTGAGCCACTTCCATCGCTCGCTTGCAGAAATCCGGGTCAGACTTAAGTTTACTGATAAACTCATCCACTGGTTCAAGTGACATAATAACCCCCGCTGAGTTAAGATAAACCTACCGCAACAAACTGTTCAATTGCAGCAACAAATCGCAGAGAGAATTCGTTCGTGATGCGCGGATTATTTATTAAAAATATTGTCTCCAAATTATAATCTGGGGGGAGCGAGTGAGGTCTCTTTTCTTTCAAATATCTCCCCGATTGCCTGCGAAATCGCATCAACAACCATCCCTGACGACACGATGCTGGCGACATCGCTGGCAAGGTCGCCAGCGCGACCATGAAACCATGCGCCTGCGGCTGTGGCGTTGACGAGGTCGGCACCTTTGGCGGCAAGGGCGGCAATCATGCCGGAGAGCACATCGCCTGAGCCAGCAGTGGCAAGCGCTTCAGTGCCACTGGTGTTGAGCAGTGTCGGGCCATCTACGGCTGCAATAACCGTCGGGTTGCCTTTAAGGAGAACCGTTACTCCATGCTGGCGAGCAAAGTGCCGGGCGGTGTCAATGGGGTCTGAAGCAATTTCCTCGACCGGAACGCCGGTCAGACGGCTGAACTCTCCGTAGTGGGGTGTGAGCAGCACGTTGTTGCATTGGCAGAGGGCATCCGAAAGTCCAATGGCGGAGAGTGCGTAGAGGGCATCGGCATCCAGAATCAGCGTTTTGTCGGCGATATCCGAACAGGCGAGCAGCTCTTTAACCAGTGCGATTGTCTCCTCGTCGCGCCCGAGGCCACATCCAATCAGGATAACATCTGCCCAGCGGGCTTTTTCGAGTATGGCGGCGATATCTCTGCCAATGACAACCGCTTCCGGCACGGCGAGATGGATGGTGTTGGCAAGCGAGATCGGCACAGAGAGGCAGACGTATCCGGCACCGGTTTTCACGGCAGCTTTTGCGGCAAGGATTGCTGCTCCTGCCATCGAAGAGTGCGCGGTTTGCGATCCGGAAATAATCAGCAACTTGCCGTTGGTATGTTTGGCGCTTGATGGTTCGCGCAGGATAAACTGTTCGGCGGCAAACTCAGGGTCAATCAGCAGGCATGAGGAGGGCTCAACCAGAAAACGGGGAATGGAGATCTCCGCCACGTGCAGCTCGCCGCAGCAGTTCGGGCCGTCATTCAGGTAAAATCCCCGTTTCAAAAAGGCCATGGTGATGGTCACATCAGCCTGAATGACGGGAGTGGATGAGCAGCCGGTAGAGGCATCAAGGCCAGACGGAATATCGAGGGCGATGGTCATGGCACCTCTCTCATCACGAAGCCTATTGAGCAGCTCAATGCCGTCAGAGAGGGGAGAGGCAAGCTCCACGCCGGGTTTGCCGAGGCGAAGGCCGGTGCCGGTCATGGCATCAACCAGGATATCGTAGTGGCTCTCCTCAATAAATGGCAGAGCTTGATCAAGGCTGGTAAAAATGCGCAGATTGGTCAGATGCTCCTCATAAGCCTGCAAGATGGCAAGCCCTTCGCGATTAACTCCTTGCAGAACACTCTCCGGGTAGAGCAGCACCAGATCAACCGAAGCCTCATGATTGAGCAGATGGCGGGCAAGCACAAAACCATCTCCGCCGTTGTTGCCTTTGCCGCAGAGGATAAGAACGGTGGCATCGGCAATATCCTTGTCGATGCTCTCGTTGAGTATCCGAAAAGCTTCACCTCCAGCCAGCTCCATCAGACGGGTTTCGCCCATAAGGAGCTGCTCAATTGCCGCCTTGTCGGCCTTTTGCATCTCTTGAGCAGTGACAACTGGCTGCATGATTGTTCTCCTCTCTTATTTAATCAGGAAAGCTTACAGTTCGTCCAGGTGCAGAGCGTGTTCAAGTGAATGGTAGTATGCCTCCGCAAGCTCATCAATGGTGAAGCTCACGATCTCCTTGCCATTAATGGAGATTGAAGCAGCCCGTTCCATGACGGTGCCGATAGCCTGAAGAGGGATCTTGTTTTCAGCCGCAGTCGCAGCAAGTGCCTCAATCTTGTCGGGCGAAACGCTCAGGAGAACCCGACCCTGCGCTTCAGAAAAGAGCTGTTGCTGAATGCGGAGAGGAGTGTTCTCGGTATCTTCAAGATTGACAATGAAGCCAAGCGGAGCCTCGGCATTCATGATACCCTTTTCGGCCAATGCTACAAAAAGACCTCCATCAGAGATGTCGTGGGCCGAATGGACAAGTTTCTGTTCAGCCACTGAGACCAGGAACTGCTGCAGGTTGGTTTCGTGCTCAAGATCAACAGCAGGGGAGTCCTGGCCGGGGGTGCCATACTGCATGACAAGGTACTCCGAGCCGTCCAGCGTCAGCTCGGGATCGCCGGCCAACAGAATAAGATCACCGGCATTGGTGAAGGTTGAGCCCACCAGATTATCGATATCGTCAAGCAGCCCGATCATACCGATGGTCGGGGTTGGATAGATGGCGGTACGAACGCCAGCAATAAAGGTTTCGTTGTAGAAGCTGACATTGCCGCCGGTGACCGGAGTGTTGAAGGCTCGGCACGCCTCGCCCATACCTCTGACCGACTCCTTGAACTGGAAGTACACCTCTGGCTTGAGAGGGTTGCCGAAATTGAGGCAGTTGGTGATTGCCAGCGGTTTTGCGCCGGAGCAGGCGATGTTTCGGGCACATTCGGCCACGGCAATTTTGCCGCCCGCAAGCGGGTTGAGATAGACGTAACGGGCGTTGCAGTCTGTTTTCATGGCGAGCCCTTTCTTTGTCCCCTTGATGCGGATGACGGCGGCATCGGTGTGGCCGGTTGGTGTCACCGTGTTGGTCTGCACCATCGAATCATACTGGTGGTAGACCCACTGTTTGCTGGCAATATTGGGGCGTGAGAGCAGGTCGATCGCGAGGATGTTGAAGTCGAGGGTGTCGTCATCGGCAAGCTCTGCCACTGGTGTTACCGGCTTTTTTTCTATCGCTTCGCGGATATAGACCGGTGCTCCGCCTCCAAGCACGAGTGATTCGGCTGGAATTTCAGCAACAATGGCTCCATGGTGCAGCACTCGCAGGAGGTTGTCGTCGGTGACGCGTCCGATGGTGACCGCCAGAACATCCCATTTTTCGTAGACCTCAATAATCTTCCCTTCAAACCCTTTTTTGGCGACAATAAGCATACGCTCCTGCGATTCGGAGAGCATGATCTCATAAGCACTCATACCCGCTTCACGAATCGGCACCAGATCAAGGTCAATCTCTATGCCGCCTGATCCGGTTTTTTCAATCCCTCTGGCACTCATTTCGGAGGTAGAACTGGTGATGCCAGCGGCGCCCATATCCTGCAAGCCAACCACATAGCCGGTGGCAATGGCCTCAAGGGTCGCCTCAAGCAGCAGCTTTTCGGCGAAGGGATCGCCAACCTGAACGCTGGGGCGTTTGTCCTCCGAGGCTTCGCTGAGATCTTCCGAAGCAAAGGTTGCGCCGTGAATGCCGTCCCGTCCCGTGGAGGAGCCGACAATCAGTACAGGATTGCCTTTGCCAAGGGCTGTGGCGCTGACGGTTTTGTGATGTTCGACAATACCGACCGACATGGCATTGACCAGCGGGTTGCCGGTGTAGCCCTCTTCAAAATAGATTTCACCGCCAACCGTCGGTACGCCGAAGGAGTTGCCGTAATCACCTATGCCGCGTACCACGCCATCAACCAGATAGCGGACATGGGGATCTTTCGGTGAACCAAATCGCAGCGAGTTGAGCGAGGCAACAGGACGGGCACCCATGGTGAAGATGTCGCGGTGAATACCGCCAACGCCTGTCGCCGCACCCTGATAGGGTTCTACGGCAGAGGGGTGGTTGTGCGATTCGATCTTGAAGGCCACGGCAAGATTGTCGCCAATATCGACCAGGCCTGCGTTCTCTTCGCCTGCCGAGGTGAGCAGGGCGGCCCCTTCACGCGGGAGGGTTTTAAGCACCGCTATGGAATTCTTGTAACTGCAGTGCTCAGACCACATGACGGAGAAGACCCCCAGCTCGGTAAACGAGGGGGTTCTTCCGAGAATGTCGCATATCTTGCCGTACTCTTCAGCGCTCAGGCCATGCTCTGCCGCAAGGGCTGGAGTCACTTCAACTTCTTTATGTTTCATTATCTACCGGTCAACATTTCAGTGATTCGTTCAATGGCTCAGGGTTGCTGGCCACAACAGTTTTTAAATTTCTTTCCGCTTCCACAGGAGCAGAGATCATTACGCCCCGGCTTTTTTTCAGCAATGACAGGCTGCTGCAGATGCTCTTCACTCTCATCATCCTCCTCAACGATAGAGTAAACACTGCTGACGGGGGCGTGCTGAGCCACCAGTCTCTCTTGCCGGACAGCGGCTTTCCGTTGCCGCTCTTCCATCTCATCTGCCTCTTCAGCATCGACAGGAAAAAGCTTGAAGGCAAGGGAGAGCGTTTCGAGTTCTATGTCGCGCAAAAGATCAATAAAGAGGCGGAAGGCCTCCTGTTTGTACTCAAGCAGGGGATCTTTCTGGCCATAAGCGCGCAGGTTTATGCCTTCACGGAGTGAGTCGATTTCGCGGAGGTGCTCCCTCCAGCGAAGGTCAATAATGCTCAAGACGGCATATTTTTCAATCTGCGCCATTATCTCCTCCGGCAGCGCAGCCTCTTTTCGTCGATAGAAGGCGAGGGCAGTATCGTAGAGCTTCTCTGCCGTGACATCAACTCCTTCACGTTCAAAAGTCTGTCGGTCAGGTTTGAACTCAATGGAGAGCTCGCGCATCACCTGCTCCTCTATACCATCAACATCAAACTCCTTGTGGAATTTTTTGATCACTGTGTCGCTGTAATCCTTCAGGAGGTCGAGAATGTCGCTGGTGAGGCGCTCCTTGATGAGGCCGTTTTTGCGGCGAGAGTAGATAACCTCACGCTGCTGGTTCAGCACGTCGTCATATTCAAGCAATCGTTTCCGGATTGAAAAGTTCTGCTCTTCAACTTTTTTCTGGGCACGCTCAATTGATTTGGTAATCATGGAGTGCTCAATCACATCGCCCTCCTCGTGGCCGAGGCGATCCATCACCGAGATGACACGGTCGGAGCCGAAGAGGCGCATCAGCTCATCTTCGAGAGAGACAAAAAAGACCGACTCACCGGGATCACCCTGACGTCCGGCTCGTCCCCGAAGCTGACGGTCAATACGGCGCGACTCATGGCGTTCAGAGCCAAGAATAAAGAGTCCTCCCAGTTCGCGCACACCCGGGCCAAGCTTGATATCAGTGCCGCGTCCCGCCATGTTGGTGGCAATGGTCACCGCCTCTTTCTGGCCCGCTTCAGCCACAATTTCCGCTTCACGGTCGTTCTGTTTGGCGTTGAGGACATTGTGGGCAATCTTTCGTGCCCGAAGCATTCTCGACAGAGTTTCCGAAACCTCAACACTGGTTGTGCCGACAAGCACCGGCTGCCCCTTTTTCTGCAGCTCCTCAACCTTCAAGGCAACAGCATTGTACTTTTCACGTCGGGTCTTGTAGACAAGATCTTCCCTGTCATTGCGGACAATGCTGGCATTCGTGGGAATGACAACAACATCGAGTTTGTAGATTTCATAAAATTCCGAAGCCTCTGTTTCAGCAGTGCCTGTCATTCCAGCGAGCTTTTTGTACAGGCGGAAAAAGTTCTGGATGGTGACGGTTGCCATGGTCTGCGTCTCACCCTCAATCTTGACATTCTCTTTGGCCTCAATAGCCTGGTGCAGGCCATCGCTGTAACGGCGCCCGGGCAGGATTCGTCCGGTGAATTCATCGACAATCATCACCTGACCGTTCTGTACCACATATTCATCGTCACGCTCGAAGAGTGAGTATGCTTTCAGGAGTTGACTGATATTGTGCAGCCGCTCGGAACGGTCGGCAAAGAGGCGATAGACAGCATCTTTTTTCTGAACCTTGTCTGCCACAGCGACAGAGGCATCATTTTCAATAATGGCCACTTCAGAGCCAACATCGGGGAGCATGAAGATATCGCTGTCCTGGTGGCTGAGTTTGCTGAGAAACTCTCGCCCCTTGTCGGTCAGATCAATGGTTGCAGCCTTTTCATCGACGGCGTAATAGAGTGCGTCGTCAACCTCGTGCATCTGGCTGGAGTTATCTTTGAGGTACTCGTGTTCAGTGCTTTGTACCAGTTTTGCAACTCCCTGCTGGGAGAGCATTTTGATGTAGCGGGTGTTCTTTGGCTGTCCCCGTTTGACACGGAGCAGGGCGAGGCCTGCCACGGTATCACCGGGCTTCGTTTTCATCAGTTTTTCCGCCTCGGTGAGGTACGATGCAACCAGTTGTTGCTGGGCACGCACCAACTGCTCAATCCAGGGTTTAATCTCCTGGAATTTACTGTTGTCGGCATTGGGCACCGGCCCTGAAATAATAAGCGGAGTTCTTGCTTCATCAATCAGTACACTATCCACCTCGTCAACGATGGCGTAATAGAAGTTACGTTGTACCATCTCCTCCGGGGTGTTGGCCATATTGTCGCGCAGATAGTCGAAGCCAAGCTCATTGTTGGTGCCATAAGTGACATCGCAAAGGTACTCCTCGCGACGCTCCTCGGGTATCATGGTGTTGAGAATAACACCTACGGAGACATTGTGAAACTCAAAGACGGGGTTCATCCACTCTTTGTCTCTCTGGGCAAGGTAGTCATTAACGGTGACGACATGGACACCTCTTCCGGTCAGAGCATTGAGAAATACCGGCAGGGTAGAGACAAGGGTCTTTCCCTCACCGGTGGCCATTTCGGAAATTTTCCCTGAGTGGAGAACCATGCCGCCGATAAGCTGAACATCATAAGGCACCATGTTCCACACCATCTCTCTTCCCATGATCTGGTAGGTATGCCCTTTCAGACGGACGCATGTCTCTTTGACCAGTGCAAACGTTTCGGGGAGGAGCTCTTCAAGTATCCTGGCGGTTGCGGCTTCATACTCCTCAGCCAGAGTGTCAAGCCGGGTGTTTATGGTTTCAACCTCATCAAGATTGATATCGGGATTGTCAAGTTTGAGCAGAAGAGTTTTTTTCTCTTGTTCCAGAGGTTCCAAGACATTGCGGACTTTTTGTTTTAACTCCAGGCCCTTTAGCCTCAACTGATCGTCACTGAGAGACGACAAGGAGCCCTGCAACTCGTTGATGCGCTGGATAACAGGCTGGATTTTCTTGATATCCTTGTCGTGCTTTGATCCGAAGATCGTTTCAAAAATTTTCAACATGGGAAAGTGTAAACGCTAAAATTTCAGGTTATTGACAAAAAGCGACGCATTGTTTCTTCTCTCTCTTCGCTCTTTCCAATCGATTCCCAAGGTATTGAATTAGATAGTTAGAAAAAAGCGGTAAACGCTGAAAAAAAGAGAGGCGCGGGAGCCGGGCAACCTCTTTCTGGCGATTAATGCTATGATGTTTTGGTTGTCAATGAGTTTTTATGGCAAGTTCAGCAAAAAAATCTTTCAGATGTCTTGTGCCATGAGCAGGAGCAATATGGTCGAATTTGAGCGCTTCAATGGCAAATGAGAAGAGATCTGCCAGATTCCGGTTAAAAATGGCTGTGACATTGAGGCCACCCTCGGCCAGCCAGAAGGGGAGCGATGTTATCCACGGCGTTTTATCGCAGGCTTTGAAGGCCATCTCCATAGTCTCTCTGAATGTGTAGATGTCCGGGCCTCCAACAGGAATTTCACGGGATTCACCCTCCACAGCATCAACGCAGACTTTTGCGAGATCAGCGCCATGAACCGGATTGATTTTTTTCTCCCCTTCACCAATCATGAAGATATGGCCACTCTGAGCCATTGAGAAAAAACGTCCCATATCAGAAAAATAACCATTGGGCCGTATGACTGCCCATGAGATGCCCGACTGTTTCAGATCGGCTGCAAAACGCTCATGTGCCTTGATTGATGGAATCTCCGCCATTTTATCCTGGTTGAAGAGAGAGACGTAGATGAACCGTGAGACTTTTTCGCTGATCGCCTGATCAAGTATTCGTTTGTTTCCCAGGTAATCCACATCATTGCTGGTGAAATGTGGGTGCGGAGCTGTCAGGCCAAGCGCAGAAAAGACAATATCGACCCCTTTGCATATCCCTTTAATGCTCTCTGGATTGGTCACATCGCCGATGACAAATTCATCAATGATGTCGTGAACCGCCGGTTCTCCGTGTGCTCCAACTGTTTTCACCTTTTCAGGATCACGCACAAGAGCCCTGACCTGGTAGCCCCTCTCCTTGAACTCCTTGACGGCATATCTGCCGAGATATCCCGATGCTCCGGCAATCAGTACTTTTTTTGTTGCGGTCATAGATGCTCCTTATTGATTTTTGTATTGTGGTTTATGCCCGAAGAATGTTCCCACGTCTCTTGTTTTAAGGCAAAGCCAGAGGTAACCATCAAAGCCTTGCGCCCCCGGAAATCTCCAGAATCTGGCCGGTAATAAAGGCGGCATCGTCGGAGGCAAGAAAAAGGGCGCAGCGGGCAACATCCTCCGGTGTTGCGACCCGGCCAAGCGGGTAGCGTTGTGCGCACTCCTTGCGGAGCATCTCCCACCGTTCAGCACCCAATGCGGCAACAAAGGCCGGAACCTCGACCAGCGCCGGAGCAAGGGCATTGGCGGTGATACCATAACGACCGAGCGCAAGGGCAAGAGAGCGGGTAAAGGCGTAAATCCCCCCTTTGGCTGCTGAGTATGAAAACTGGTTGGGGCTTCCGCGATAGACCAGCGAGCTCATGTTGACGATTTTGCCGAAACCCTGCGGCTTCATCAACCGTGCGGCTTCCCGGCAGGAGATGATGCAGGACTTGAGATTCAGGTCAAGATTGGCACTCATCTTCAGGTAGTCAATCTCCTCAACTTCGGCGGAGGGTTCGCAGTCGCCCCCGGCAATGTTTACCACAATATCAAGCCTCCCGTAGCGCTCCCCGATATGGCGGTAGAGTGCCCCAATCTCCTCCTCTTTGGTGACATCAACCGGCACCGATATGCCACTCCCCCCGCTTTGCTCAATCAGCGCAAGGGTTTCAGCGCATCCAGGCGCATTGATGTCGCTGGCAATCACGATGGCCCCCTCTCCGGCAAAACAGAGTGCCACAGCCCTTCCAATTCCTCCCGCAGCTCCGGTGACGAGCGCAGTTTTCTCAAAAAGCCGCATGGTCGTTGATGGTTATTGGTTTCGGAATGTTCAAAGTTCAAGGTTTCAATGTTTGATGTTGGGAGGTAGAGGAACATGAGTGGTATTGGATGGTTTTGAAGATATTGATGGTTGGCAAAAGGCCAGAGAGCTAACTGTGTGAGTATGTTTACTGAGTTAGTGAGGGGCTGTTTGTTCGTGACTTTGGTCTGCGCGACAGGATCCGAGGGGGATCAGTTTCCATCATGTCAAGCATTGCTGAAGGTTTTGAACGTGGTTCTGACAAGGAATGTATCCAATTTTTCTACATTGCAAAAGGATATGCAGGAGAAGTTCGTGCGCAATTATAACGTGGCACTGTCCCTAAGATATTCTTGCAAGTTAATTTTAGAAAAGACCTTGTTGTGGCAGACGGTTTGCCTGGTATGGTAGCCATTGTTAGACCACTCTTCCATATACAGTGGAGGTTGCAGAAGCCTCAACCCGCCTGACGCAACGCTCCAGCGGACCTCGCTAACAGGCTCAGCATTTCAAGGGTTTGAAAAGAGTGAAATATTTCGAAAAAAAGAGATGGTCGCCTTAAAGAGTAGAAAGACTCGAATGAAAAGGGTCAGGCATTTCAGGATATTCAGGGAGACGTTTATCGAAAATTCGCGGAA
>SZYA01000121.1 GCA_005843815.1 Chlorobium sp. | reverse complement strand
TTGTCTGGCATTTCTTGCCACACAGCAGCCGGTAGCAAGGGACCTTCGAGCGATTGTCTCCATCATAAAGATCAATGATGATTTGAAACATATCGGAGCTTTGAGCATGCATATTATTGACCGTATGCCGGAAATCAGCCCAGAGATGCTCGAATCGTTCGAATTTGAAAATATTGCCATACATGCTGGTGAGATGGTGAACAAGTCTATTGAAGCCTTTATAGCCAAAGACCACATTCTTGCCAGGCGTGTCAGTGAAATGGATGAAGTTATTGATTCCATACACCGGAAAGTGTTCAAAAGGGTTACCTCACTGATGAAAAGCCCCAATTCGGATGTTGATGAACTCATAGCAGCTTTGAGCATCTCAAGGTATATCGAGCGTATGGCCGATCATGCCGCACGAATAGCCAATGAAGTGGTCTTTCTTGTAACAGGAGAAATTATAAGGCATAAGGAATGGGCCTACGAGTACCTGATAACAACCTCCCGTGATTAAGATTTACAGACCACATAAAAGTTAAAGTAACCTGAAATTATTGATTTTTGTTATGGACACAGAAGATGAGAGAGGCATAAATCGTCAGGCTCTTCAAAATTTTACTGACACATCCCTCTATGTGAACAGGGAGCTAAGCTGGCTCTATTTCAACCAGAGGGTGTTACATGAAGCTCTTGATACTGAAGCACATCCACTTTTGGAACGAGTAAAATTCATCTCGATTTTCAGCTCTAACCTCGACGAATATTTTATGACCAGGGTTGCCGGTATTGAAGAGCAATATAAGGCAGGGATTCAGGAGCGCACGATTGACGGTTACACTCCTGCCGAACAGCTCGACAAGATTCACACTATGGTTCACCAGCAGCTCATCCAGAGAAACGAATGCTTTTATCACGATCTTTTGCCTGCGCTGCAACGAGAGGGTATAGAGTTTCTTCGGATCTCTGAACTCTCAACAACACAACAGCGGGTGCTGAGTCACTATTTCCGCAAGGAGATCTATCCAATACTGACCCCGCTGGCTTTTGATACTGGCCACCCCTTTCCTTTTATGTCGAATCTCTCTCTCAACCTTGCCATTGAGCTGGAGGATGAGGAGAGCAAAGTAATGAAATTTGCCCGTGTCAAGGTTCCGGGAATTTTGCCCAGACTTCTCCGCCTGAACGATATCAAGGGTTTTCATGATGATGACGGAATCATCCGATATATCTGGATAGAAGACCTTATAGAGAGTAATCTTGCGCATCTCTTTCCCAAAATGAGGATTGTACAATCACATCCATTCAGGTTGATTCGGAATGCTGATATTGAAATTGAGGAGGACGAGGCTGGCGATCTGCTGAAAACCATTGAGCGAGGAATCCGGTCGCGCCGCTATGGGAATGTTGTCCGGCTTGACATTACACCCGCTATGCCTCTCTACGTGAGAGCACTGCTCATAAAAAATCTTTGCGTCGCACCCCGAAACGTTTATGAGATCAATGGAGCGCTTGGATTCGGCTGCCTCATTGAGCTCTTGAAGATAGAGCGACCAAAGCTGAAAGATGAACCCTTTGTTCCCTCAAATCGGATTGAAGAGGAATTTGGGGAGGATATTTTCAGGGCAATACGTACTAAAGATCGCCTTCTCTACCACCCTTTTGACTCGTTTCAGCCTGTTGTCGATTTTATTCATCAGGCAGCGCTTGACCATGATGTTCTTTCGATAAAACAGACACTCTATAGAGTGGGAAGCAACTCACCAATTGTCAAGGGCTTGATGAAGGCCGCTGAAGCGGGAAAACAGGTGGCTGTGCTGGTGGAACTCAAGGCAAGATTTGACGAAGGGAACAATATCTTATGGGCGCGGGCGCTTGAAGATGTCGGTGCACATGTGGTTTATGGCCTGCCGGGAGTAAAAACACATGCAAAGCTGACCATGATTGTGCGCCGTGAACAGCAGAAACTGAAGCGGTATCTCCATCTTGGCACGGGCAACTATAACCCCTCAACGGGCAAGCTCTACACTGATTACAGCCTTTTCACCACCAACGAACAGCTTGCCAACGATGTGGCAGAGCTTTTCAACGCCTTGACCGGCTATTCAAAACATACCACGTACAGAAAACTGCTTGTCTCACCAATCAATACCCGCCCGAGGATTATTGAGATGATTGAGCGTGAGGTCGAATGGAGCCGAAAGGAAAAATGCGGAAAAGTAATCATGAAAATGAACTCTCTGGTCGATCCAAAAACCATCCGGGCACTCTACAGGGCCTCTTGTGAAGGGGTGCAAATCGACCTTATTGTACGGGGAATATGCTGCCTGAAACCGGGCATTCCTGGAGTGAGCGACAACATTCGGGTCATCAGCGTCATCGGGCGTTTTCTTGAACATAGCAGAGCCTACTACTTTCATAATGGAGGAAAAGAGGAGATCTATCTTGGAAGCGCTGATATGATGCCTAGAAATCTTGACGATCGGATTGAGACACTTTTTCCGGTTTTTGACAAAGCATTGATCAAGGTTGTTCTCTCGGACATTGAACTGCTTTTCAGCGATAATGTCAAGGCATGGCAGATGAATGCGCTGGGCGTATACTCAAAAATAATTAATGACTCCCCGCCAGTAAACAGTCAGACTCTCTTTCTTGGGCGATCCGCCATAAAGCAATCGTAAAATATTCGCTCATGCATAGACTCTCAAACAGTGCATTCTGTTTTGGAAATAACTTGATGTGGCTGCATAAACGAAAGCATCCCTCTCTTGAACGATTGCTTGAAACTGCAAAAACGGTTATTCTTGATCGCTCCTCAAAAGTCTTTATCATCAGTGATCTGCACATGGGCAATGGTGGCAGGCTTGATGAGTTCCGAAAAAATGCAGAATTGGTGAAGAGCATGCTCGAAGGCTATTATCGGCCACAACACTATAGTCTCGTCCTGAATGGAGATATTGAAGAGTTGCTGAAATTTCCACTGGCAAGCATTGAGTCGCAATGGAGTGAATTTTACGACCTGTTTAAAACATTTGAGCAGAACGGCTTTTTCTGGAAAACCTGTGGAAACCATGACGCACCGTTGCCTCATGAAAAAAATTACAGGCTTGCATCATCACTGGCAGAATCAGTGAAATTCAAATATGGCGAAGAGACTCTTCTCCTTTTTCACGGTCATCAGGCATCGGTCTTTATGTGGGAGACATTTCCTGTTGTCAGCCGTGCCGCAATTTTTTTTCTCCGCTACATTGCCAAGCCTGCCGGTATCAAGAACTTTTCGGTAGCCCACAACAGTCGTCGTCGCTTCGCCGTTGAAAAATCCATTTATGAGTTTTCAAATCGTGAAAAAATTGTCTCCATCATAGGCCATACCCATCGTCCCCTGTTTGAATCGCTTTCCAAAGTCGATTTTCTGAACTATAAGATCGAAGATCTTTGCCGGATGTACCCTGCGGCTGAAGAGGGAGATCGTGCTGCAATCAAGAGGCAGATGGAGACAATCAAAATTGAACTTGCCGCCTGCTACAGGCAAGGAAAAAAAATTGGTCTGCGCAGTGGCATTTATCATAACCACACTATCCCAAGTCTCTTCAACTCTGGCTGCACCATTGGAAAACGCGGCATCACGGCCCTTGAAATCGAGGGGAATACGATCAGGCTTGTCGGCTGGTATAACGGCAAACAGAGCCCAAAATTCGAGAGTGACCGGGATAATCGGCCCATGGAGCTCAACTCAACCGGCTTTTACAGGATTGTTCTGAATGAGGACTCTCTTGATTATGTTTTTTCAAGAATTCACCTTCTGTCCTGAAGGTAAAAGCTTCTCTTTTTGATCGAATCAGTTGATTGATGCAGAACCATCATGCTGGTCTGAAAGTGGTTCCGATGGCTGCTGAAACTGCACCGGAGCTTCGGCAATTTTCCTGAAAAGCCTCATCTGGAACAAATGCGGAAGCCAGTTCAGTAACAATGTTGCAAGCGACTCCCACAATGAAACCCATGCTACAATGGTCAGCCCTTCGGCAAAAAACTTGTCAAGAAAGGATGGATTACCCTCTTCCACAAACAGATTAACCCAGAGTGAGAGCCCGAGAATAACAATGCCAATCAGGAGAAGAATTACTGAAGTTCTCAACATTTTATTCATTGCCGCATGCTCTCGCTCTCGCTGATACATAAAAAATTTATGGACACTGGTGCGTACACGCAGCATAAACTCTTCGGTAGGAAAATGCTCAAACATAAACCTGACAACAAAGTCCTCACGACCAATTTCAGTCACACAATCAGTCAGATAATACACCAGATCTTCATCAAGATCCTTTTTATGATACGGAGCTAT
>SZYA01000124.1 GCA_005843815.1 Chlorobium sp. | reverse complement strand
CGCAACTCTCAGCGATGTTACTGCGCTGAAAGAGTACGGTGTTGACTATACTTTCATTGTCAATGGTATTTCTGCAGGCAAGCTGGAATACCGTGAGGGGAATATGCAGGGCAATCCCTGGTTGAGGGTATTGAGAGGGCAGTTGGAACAGCTAATCACCGAAAAGTTTGGTGCTGATTACCTGGTGCAGCAAAACCGTCAAACTGAATTGCGGGTGATCAAAAAAGAGATGATGGTATTGAAGAAGAGGTTGAAAGAACTGGAGGCCAGGAAGGCTGAGCTTGAGGTGGCTTTGATGAAGGCGGAGGATTAAAGTGCAAGCAGCTTGAACACAAGTGAAGCCCTCCATCAGAAACAGCGAGCTGCTGTTTGAGCTGCTTGGACGACCGCCGAAGTTCAAAAAGATGCCGATCCAGATGTTCGACCTCATCATTCCCGTCATGGCGCAGCTCGCCAAAATTGTTCCAAAGCTGGAGGATAAGGCGGAGTTTGCCCGTATCGGGTATTATTGTTCCGAGTCGATGCTGGTACTCAATACCAAAACGGGAGAATACGACGCCGAGATGACACCATCGTTTGGCAATGATACGCTGCGAGATTTCTACACCCTCGCTCAAAAAGGTGAGGAGGCCGGTTCATCAACTCGCGGTATGCAAATTCTATAGCAGCTTTTTTGCCTCTGCAATCTGGTGTTCCACTGAATCGAACGAGCAACTGCCTTGTGTCTTTTTGGCGTTCACACTGCATCGGCTTTGAGGCAGTCATAAATTTCAGCATCAATCAGAGTGAAAAACGGATCTGCCAGACTAACTCATTGGGGTTGCTGCTCATAAGAATATCAGAAGGTGCCAGAGATAATCTGCCTCAAAAATAGTAAATTTTGCTTTATTGCCTTGGGCAAATTGCAGTGAGCGGTTGTCACACAGGATCGCTTCCCTGTGAAGGTTGATGTTAAGTTTTGATGCTGTGGGAATTGATGGTAAAGTAATAATTATGAGAAAATGTTGGCTTGAACTATCTTGGTATTAAACTTGACTCATGAACATCTTACGATTTTGAACGATCACCTATGGAAATAAGAACGGAGCTCCACTTTGGAGACTGCACTCAAGTACTCACAGATCTGCCGGACGATTCGGTAGACCTGATATTTACCTCTCCACCCTATGCTGACCAGAGAAAGCAGACCTATGGAGGTTTTCATCCAGATGACTACGTCAAGTGGTTTTTGCCGATATCGGAGCAACTGCTGAGGGTACTCAAACCAACCGGTACCTTTGTGTTGAACATCAAGGAGAAGGTTGTCAATGGCGAACGGAGCACCTATGTTATGGAACTTATTCTGGATATGCGAAAACAGGGGTGGCTCTGGACTGAAGAGTTTATCTGGCACAAAAAAAACTCTTATCCGGGTAAATGGCCAAACCGCTTCAGGGACTCATGGGAACGGCTGATTCAGTTTAACAAGAGTAAACAGTTCTACATGAATCAGGAAGCTGTTATGGTTCCGATGGGCGACTGGTCAAAGAGTCGGCTCAAAAACCTGAGTGAAACTGATAAGGTACGAGATACGTCGAAGGTGGGGAGTGGGTTTGGGAAAAACATCTCAAACTGGCTCGACCGGGATATGGCCTATCCGACCAACGTGTTGCACCTTGCGACCGAGTGCAACAATAAAAAACACAGTGCTGCATTTCCTGAAGCTCTCCCCGAATGGTTTGTCAAACTCTTTACCCAAGAGGGCGATACCGTTCTCGATCCCTTTATGGGTTCAGGGACAACCAATGCCGTGGCACAAAGAATGAAGCGCCACTCCATCGGCATTGAAATTGTAGAGGAGTACTACTCCATGGTACAAAAAGAGCTGAAACCTGTTGAACTCTATTTGCTGGAACAAAAGGACGATTATGACCCCACTTGCCCTTAACGATGTCTCTGCGTATGTTGAAGAGAATATTGGCACTTTTCATCAAAAAAGAATAGCCACTCTTGATGACTTGAGCCTCTCAAAAGTACTGAAAAGGAAGAACCCTTATCTCTTTAAGGCAAAGTATGTTCTGACAGCCCATGAGATTGTAAAAGGGTTGGTTGATGCCCATATCTCGTCAAACGAGGAGACTATTTTTGGTGACTGGCTGGAGGGGCTGGCCATTTCTATCAACGGCAAGGTGTATGGCGGCTGGAAATCCGGTATTCCCGGAGTTGATCTTGAGTTTGACAACGATGGTAAGCGCTTTATCGTCAACATCAAATCAGGCCCGAATTGGGGTAACAGCAGCCAGATTGCCAAAATGAAGTCCGACTTCAAAACAGCGGCAAAAACTCTTCGCACCAGTAATTCAGGGATTCAGGTTGTTGCAGTCAATGGATGCTGTTACGGAAAAAACAATACTCCCGATCAGGGCGACTATTTCAAATACTGTGGCCAGACCTTTTGGGAGTTTATCTCATCAGATCCAAATCTTTACACCGACCTTATTGAGCCATTGGGGCACACAGCAAAGGAGAGAAATGATGAATTTTGTCGCTCATACGCGCAGATGATCAACAAGTTTACTCAGCAATTTGGTGCGGAGTATTGTGAGGCCAATGGCGCAATCAACTGGAAAAAGCTGGTGGAGTTTAATTCTTCAGCAGGGAGGTGCTTAGAGGTGCTTCCCTATGAGGAAAGATTAAGATGAATGTGAAAATTTATCAGTGATGATTCACGAACCTGAATGCGTCATGTTGAAGCGGCGTGGAGCTGAACATGTTGCAAAATTATTAGCGAGCATGTCTCAACAAGAGCAATTGGAGTTTTGGCAGAAACGTACAAGTGCTATGATAGTGCGATAAAAGGAGTCTCAACAGAAGAAAACCGCTCTTCAGGACACCGAAAAACTTTGATTGTTATCAGTGTTCAACGGGCGCGAACGTCAGGAGCAGTCTCAAGAGGAGAAAAACATAAAAAGCATCACTACTGTCCGGTTATAAC
>SZYA01000019.1 GCA_005843815.1 Chlorobium sp. | reverse complement strand
ACACAGAACTGACTTGTTTTACGGCACTTGATGGAGAGCCAATTGTATGAAGAATAGAGAAATCTGGTTGATCAACCTTGAACCAACAATTGGAGCAGAAATCAAAAAAACACGTCCTGCGATTATTGTTAGCAACAATGAAATCGGTATTTTACCTCTAAAAATCATTGTTCCAATTACCGATTGGAAAGAGCAATATAGCCATGCGCAATGGATGATTAAGCTATCTCCAGATAAGCACAATGCACTTCAAAAAGTCTCTGCTGCCGATACGTTTCAAGTTCGTTCTATCTCCAGGGAGCGCTTTATAAAACAACTTGGCGTAGTTGATGAAATAACCATGCAACTGATCAAGCAAGGTTTGGGGTGTGTGCTTGATATCAAATAAAGGGGAAAGATTATGGAACTATCGGCTCTTCTAACACCCGCCGCTGAAGGTGGTTATGTTGCGTTCAATCCTGAAACAGGGACGACAACTCAAGGTGAAACCATTGAGGAGTCTCTTGCAAATCTGCGAGAAGCAACTGAATTGTATCTGGAGGAATTTCCAAAAAATGACAAGCCAAAAGTATTGGAGGACGCATCCTATGGAGAATGATTGGCCGAGTGGTGGAGGATGTCGAACGGGGCGAAGGTTCCTGCCGTTTCTTCTTTTTCCGGGGTGAAGGTAAGGCCGAGTGCTGTTGCCATTTCATCGACGATTGCTCTGTTCAGGTTTGGGGTTCTCTGCTGCTGGCCATCGGTGGAAATCTGATTGTCGGATTCAGGATAGAGATAGAGTGGAAAAATCTATGGAGTCCCTTTATAGCTCATAAAATCTATCTGTAACCATATTTTTTGTTATTTGAGTATAACAATAATCTGGCACTTCATACGAATATTGCCTCATTGATATTAGAGATATGTCAAATCCGCAACCCATGATGGGATGGAAACATCTGTCTATACTTTTATCGGAGGGAAATCATGACCAAATCAAACAGCGCCTCAGCGACACAATCGAGCAACTCTTCGCAACCGGCGCCATCTCAACCCCATGTTATCAGCAAGCAATCGGAGGAGTTCCAATGGGATGAAACAATAGTTTGGCTCGAAAGAATCAACAAAAACATGCAAAGGATGTCGACGGACGAGAAATATCGGCTGGAAATTGCGAAAGATCTATCATGATTACGTATCAATAATTCTCTTCCGATAAAGAAAATTCATGATGAGATCACAGCTCTCCTCCTCCGATAATGTGGCCGTATCGATACGAAGTTCTGGCTGACGCGGAGCTTCGTAGGGTGAGCTTATGCCGGTAAAGTGAGCAATTTCCCCTTTTCGTGCCTTGCGGTACAGCCCTTTTGCATCGCGGGCCTCACAGACTTCAAGAGACGTGGAGAGGTGCACCTCGATGAATGCTCCAGCGGGCAGAAGTGTTCTGACCATATCGCGGTCGGCCCGAAACGGAGAGATGAAGGCGGTAATGACGATGAGGCCAGCTTCAGCCATCAGTTTTGAAACTTCACCAATACGGCGAATGTTCTCGGCACGATCACCTTCACTGAACCCAAGGTCACGACATAGCCCATGGCGGATATTGTCGGCATCCATCAGCATAGTATGTCGCCCCGCCTCGAGCAGCCTGCGCTCCACTCTGTTGGCAAGTGTCGACTTGCCCGATCCCGAGAGACCGGTCAGCCAGATAACAGTGGGCTGTTGACTCTTTAATGCGGCACGCTCAGATGGAGCAACATCTCCCCTGTGCCAGTGGATATTTTGTTGACCTCTCCCCGAATCAGCGCAATCTTTGTCAGTCATCGTCTCAAAAGTATATGATTTTATCGTTCATGTTTGCTGGTAATACCGGTCACAAGGTCAGAAGCGCAAAAGGCATCACGCAGTCATAATTTTCTTGTGAATCTCGTCAGTACAATGAACCGCGACCACATTGATACCAAAATCAAATAACAGGTATCCCGCAGCAACAAGAAAATTTTTCAGCTCCTGTTCATCCACTTTAATTCGCTCAATAACCATAATCGGCCTGAAATTTTGAATCGAACCAAGGCCACCACGGAGAACGCTCATCTCCATCCCTTCAACATCTATTTTTATGAGATCTATTCGAGAGAGATTCAGGGAGTCAAGAGTAAAAAGCGGAGTCTGCATTGACTGTTCTGGTGAATAGTCGACCACCTGGCCTATAAACTCATTATTACCTGAAGGGATAAGCTCCATGGAACCAAAACTGCCCGGAGAGTGGTAATTCGGAACAGGAACATTCAGAGTGCCATTACTCTCCCCTATTGCCCCCCAGATAACCTTTGCATTAAAACAATTATTGATTGCAACATTGCCCGCAAGTGCATAAAATAATCGCTCTTGAGCCTCTACAGCTATAACGCTGCCCCAGCCATACATGAATTTCGACCACTCAATGGTATGAACACCAATATTGGCGCCGAGGTCAATGGCTACAACGCCATCACCAAAAGAGTTCCGTCTTTCAACCAGCAGTTGCAGAACAAAATCAACCTCCTGCTGATCGAAGGAAGAGGTTGTCAAGAGCTGATAGCCCACGCCGTATCCCCTCTCATGGTCAATCATGCGATAGTCATTCCTGTTGACGATCATGGTACCATGATTGGTGGATGTCACCACAAAAGCGACCGGCCTGAGAGTCTTGTTTTTCACCGTATTTTTTCCAGATTAAAAAAAATTTACCCCCCTCCTTTCTCACTCAAAAAAGCTTGCAGATCACTTCATCAGCATCTGCAATAAATCCTGCCGGACTCGCTCCAACACGCCACTCCAATCATCTTCAACCTCCTGTCGATAGAGCCTGGCACTCTGGTACCACGGGCTGTCGTTTCGCTCAAGCAGCCAGCGCCAGTCGGGGATAAGGGGGAGCAGAACCCAGGTTGATTTCCCCAATGCTCCACCAAGATGAGCCACACTGGTATCAACGCTTATGATAACATCCATCAGTTCGCACAACGCTGCCGTGTCAGCAAAGTCTTGTAATTCATCACCGTAGTAAGCAATATTCGGATGCAACTCAAGCGTCTCCCTGTCGTGAGGGCGCACCTCTTTTTGCAAACTCACGTACTGAAGCCCTGAAGGGAGATACTCGGTCAGCTCCAAGAGCTTGATGCTGCGAAGCTGGTCATTCTGATGGTCAGCTCGCCCGTTCCATACCAACCCGATACGCGGCATGATTTTGGGGCCTAACCGGAGTTCCCACGCTGCAACCTTGAGCGGATCGCTGACCAGATACTTTTGAGTGAAGGGTATGGTATTGAGTCTGGTTTTAAAGGCTAACGGCAGGCTGAGCAGTGGCGAGTGGAAATCAACCGCAGGAAGGGGCTGCCCCTTGGCAACGAATTGCGAAACACCTTCAAGTTGTTCAACCAGGGGAATCAAGGGCCACTCAACTTCAAAGATTACTCGACCACCCAATTGAGCGACCAAAGGAACATATCGGCAGAACTGGATGGTGTCGCCCAGCCCCTGTTCACTGTGGAGCAGAATCGTCTTGCCTTTCAGCGACTCTTCTCCAAGCCAGAGCGGCCAGGGGAAGTTGCGTCGTGGTGAGGGGAAATGCTCCTCCCGCCAGCGCCACTCATAGGAGCGCCACCCCTTATCGTAGTCGCCAAGGATGAGCTGTTCAAGCGCTTTATTCCAGTGAGCTGTGGCATAGTCAAGCTTGATGGCGATGGCATTGTCGTAACTCTCCACAGCGGCTTTTAGTTGCCGCAGCTCCTTCAGGGCATTGCCGCGATTCAAGTGTATGACGGGAATGTCGGAATTGAGTGCTATGGCTTTGTTGTAACTCTCAAGAGCCTGGTCTAACTGTTTCAGTCGCTGCAGCGCCAGCCCCCGGTCTGAAAAATAGGCCGCATTATCGGGATTGAGCTTTATAGCCTTGCCGATCAAATCAACCGCTCGTTGATACTCCTGACTTTCGTAAGCCATAAGGCCAAGCGAATGGAGCGCATCACTACTCTCTGGCTGCTTTTCCAGCAAAACTGCCGCGTTATCGTAACTCTCAGCGGCTGCAGCTCCCTGACCGAGTTCTTTCAGTACATTGCCCCGATTCAGGTGCGTTACGGCAAGGTCAGGCTGCAGGGCAATTGCTTTATCAAAGTGTTTAAGCGCCGGCTCCAGTTGTTTGAGTCGTTGCAGCGCAAGGCCACGGTCTGAAAAATATGCGGCATTATCAGGATTGACTGCTATAGCTTTGCCAATCAAGTCAGCAGCACGCTGGTACTGTTCCCTTTGATAGGCTATGACACCAAGAGTATGAAGCGCCTCACCACTCTTTGGGTTATGGAGTACTATCTCTTCTAATATCCCTGCAGCTTCGGAAAGTTGACCGTTTTTATGATATGCCATGGCCTGCTGCATCTGCTTCCCTTCAGGTAATGGCGGTCGTATCGACGTACTGCTGAATGAGGTATACTGAGGTGTCCCCAATGGATAGAACCGGTCATTATACCATCGGCACGCATTGGCGATGAGGTCGCGGATGCGGGGCGGCACCTCATGTGGTTTTGGCGGAGAGATGCAGCGTTGCTGCCTGTGCAGATATTTATGGCGATAGTGGCTATCGCTCTCATGGGGCCTTACCATCAGCTTTTCAGGATTGATCCTGTGCGGCGACACCCCCAACCACGAATAGATTCGCGACATTGTCTCGACGGGCGTGGCAACCAGATCCTCAAACTGCCGATACTCCTCTTGACAGCAGAGACACAAGAAGAATAAATATGCCACAGAGAAAAGCGCGCAGCCTGTTCTTTGAAAAGATGATTGCCGTCATAAGAGGACAATGTTCTGTATGATTCTTGACCCGCACAGGGGACTCTTTTTCACCCTTGACCGCTTTTTGCTGGTGGCTGTTTTATTGAGTACCTTGGGAGCTTGCAAGCTGACCACACTAAGAAGACAATGAATGCTTAAGGAAGAGTCCTGCCGTTGTTCCACCGACAATTCCCGCACCATAATAACCATTTTGAAATTAAAAAGTCAGCAACTTTTATTGTAAAGAGAACATTATCCTGACAGGAGTTCCTTTCGGCTCCTGACAAAACTTTTTTCTGGACCTCCATCCGTTCTTATGAAGCCTTTAATTGCTCTGGTGGGTCGACCAAACGTCGGCAAATCGACCCTGTTCAACCGAATCCTGCGTCAGCGAAGCGCCATCGTCGACCCGACTCCCGGTGTCACGCGAGACCGACATATAGCCGAAGGAGAGTGGCAGGGCAAGCAGTTCCTCCTGATGGATACCGGAGGCTATAACGCCGATGGCGACATCATCAGTATGGCAATGCTTGAACAGACACTGATGGCCATCCGCGATGCCGACATTATCATCTTTGTCACTGATGTACGGGCAGGCCTCTCTTATGAAGATCTCGAACTGGGTCGGCTGCTGCAGCGCACCTTCCAGCACAAGCAGCTCTTCTTTGCCGTCAACAAAGTGGAATCGCCCCAACTTACCCTTGATGCAGAATCGTTTATCAGCACCGGATTCACCAGCCCCTACTTTATCTCGGCCAGAGATGGGGGGGGCGTAGCTGATATGCTTGACGACATTCTTGCGTCGCTGCCTGAGTCAGACAAAGTGCCTGCTGAAGAGGATACCGCGATACAGCTTGCCGTGGTAGGGCGACCCAATGTTGGGAAATCAAGTTTTGTCAACGCTCTGCTTGGTTCAAACCGCCTCATTGTCTCCAACATACCGGGTACCACCCGTGACGCTATCGACAGCCGCTTTATCCGCAAACAGCAGGAGTTCACCCTCATTGATACTGCCGGACTGAGAAAGCGAACCAAAATTGATGCCGGTATAGAGTATTACAGCTCGCTGAGAACAGAAAAAGCCATTGAACGCTGCGAGGTTGCCCTGGTGATGCTCGATGCCGCCCCAGGCATAGAAAAGCAGGATATGAAGATTATCAATATGGCCGTTGAGCGCAAAAAAGGGGCGCTTCTCCTTATCAACAAATGGGATCTGATCGAAAAAGATTCAAAAACCAGCAAAATTTACGAAGAGAATCTGAGAATGAACATGGGCAACCTCTCGTACGTTCCTGTCGTCTTTATTTCCGCCCTGACCAAAAAGAACCTCTACCGGGCAATGGACATGGCGCAGGAGATCAGCCACAATCGCTCCCGTAAAATCAGCACCAGCAAGCTTAATAAATTCCTTGAAGAGGCGCTTTCACAAACACACGCCTCCACAAAATCAGGCAAAGAGCTGAAGATCAAATACGTCACCCAGATCAATGCTGCATGGCCAGTCTTCGCATTTTTCTGCAACGATCCACTGTTGGTACAGAACAATTTCAGAAAATTTCTGGAAAAAAAGCTGCGCGAACATTTCACACTGGAGGGGGTGCCCATTTCAATGCGTTTCATGCAGAAATAGAGCTTTTGGCAATACATCCATCGATAGTCACTTTTTTCAGTTTTCCGCAACACTAAACTTTTTGAATACTATGTCTCCAGTACATGATGAATCAGCACATTCATCCTGCGGCCATCATCACGGTGGTAATGGCCACACCTCCGCTCACTCCTCCTGCGGCCACCAGCATGGCAATGAGCACACCTGCAGCCATCATGAGCCTCCTCTCAAAGAGGTAAAAAATATCATTGCCGTCGCATCGGGAAAAGGCGGGGTCGGCAAATCGACCGTTGCGGTTAACCTTGCCATCAATCTGGCCCAATCTGGTGCCAAAGTGGGGCTGATTGATGCCGATCTCTACGGTCCGAGCATTCCAACCATGTTCGGACTGCTCAACGAAAAACCGGAAGTGGTGGGTAAAAATCTGGCACCACTGGAAAAGTACGGGGTGAAGCTGATGTCTATCGGGTTTCTTGTTGAGGTTGATACGGCATTAGTTTGGCGAGGCCCGATGCTCTCCAGCGCCATCAAACAGTTTATCACTGAGGTAGAGTGGCAGGAGCTCGATTATCTGATTTTTGATCTGCCACCCGGCACCGGCGATATCCAGCTCACCATCGCCCAGACCATTCCCCTGACCGGCGTTGTTATGGTGACCACACCGCAGGATGTTGCCATTGCCGATGTCACCAAAGCGCTCAGTATGTTCCGCAAGGTCGATGTCCCCATTCTCGGGCTTGTAGAGAATATGAGCCATTATGAGCTTCCGGATGGAACCAAAGACTATATTTTCGGCAGTCACGGAGGTGAAAAATTTGCCAAAATCCAGGGCATTCCGTTCCTTGGATCCATCCCGATCGACCGGGCAGTCCGGGAAGGTGGCGACAGTGGAGCCCCCTGTATACTCACCCATCCCGATTCAGCAACATCGAAAGCCATCAAACAGGTCGCAACAGAGGTAGGTCGAAGGATTTCCATAACAAATGCAGGGTGACAAAAGGAACTATCATAACTTTCATATTGTTTTTTTGCTCTGGAGGTTTAATATTAAGCTCTCAGCATAAAGAGACAACCACTATTTTCAACCATTGTAAACCAATTATACCATGAGCACCAGCAAGGATTATCTGCCGAACAGCGATGCGCTCTACGACAGGGTTATTGCCGCCCTTGAGACCGTACGCCCTTACCTGCAAGTTGACGGGGGAGATTGTCAGCTCGTCGGCATTTCCACCGATATGGTGGTGGATGTAAAACTGCTTGGCGCTTGCGGCTCATGCCCGATGAGCACCCTGACCCTGAGGGCGGGCGTCGAACAGGCCATCAAAAAAGCAAATCCTGAAATCGTGCGTGTTGAATCTGTGTAACAGGCTCATCAATCAAGATTTCTCAAAAGAAGCTCCAGGGAGTCCTCATTTTTGATGAGGACATCCCTGGCTTTACTGCCATCAGCCATACCGACAATACCACTGTCATGAAGCTGATCCATCACCCTTCCTGCACGGCTGAATCCAAGACGCAAACGCCGCTGCAAAAGCGAAACACTGGCCTGCTGATGAATCACCACCAGTCTGGCTGCCTCCTCGAACATACTGTCCCTTCCATCTCTCTCCTGGCTGCCAGAGGCCTGCATACCGTTGCTGCTTTTTGGCGCATCCGGCGCAGGCAGCATGTATATGGTCTTCAATGAGTGCTGTGAACCGATAAAAGAGGTGATCTCCTCAACCTCACTCGAAGAGACGTACGGGCACTGGATGCGCAGTGATTTTGGCTGGTTTGAGGGCTGATAGAGCATATCGCCGTTGCCCAGAAGCTGCTCCGCCCCCGATCCATCCAGAATCGTGCGTGAGTCCACCCTGCTTGCCACCTGAAACGCAATACGGGCCGGAAAGTTCGCTTTGATAATGCCGGTAATAACATCGACGGAGGGGCGCTGGGTTGCCACAATCAGGTGAATACCAACAGCACGGGCAAGCTGGGCGATGCGGATAATCGGCTCCTCAACCTCCCGTCCGGCGGTAATCATCAGATCAGCCAGCTCGTCAATGACCACAACAAGGTAGGGCATCGCCTCTTCAGGAATACGCTTGTTATGGTCGCCGATATTGCGGCATCCTGCCTTTTCGAGGGTTTCGTAGCGAAGCTCCATCTCCTTGACCACGCAGCGCAGCGCATAGACCGCTTTCTGAGGATCGGTAATGATCTGCTCCTCAATACCGGGAAAACGCATCAGAAAATGGTTTTTCAGATGCTGGTACTGAAAAAGCTCCACCCGTTTTGGGTCAATCATCACAAACTTCACCTTGTCGGGGCTGCACGCATAGAGCAGGCTGGAGATAATAACGTTGATACAGACCGACTTTCCCGCCCCGGTCGCCCCGGCAATCAGCAGGTGGGGCATGGTTGCCAGGTCAGCAATACAGACCTCATTGGCAATGGTTTTGCCGAGCACAATCGGCAGCATCATGGTGCTGTTCTTGAATTTTTCAACTTGCAGCACCGAGCGCAGCCAGACTGTTTGCGGTTTGCTGTTGGGTATTTCAACTCCAACGGCATTTTTTCCGGGAATAGGGGCAATAATGCGGATGCCCCTGGCCGAGAGCGCCATGGCGAGATCATTCTCAAGCGAGGTTATCCGGCTCACCTTGACATCCGGCTCAAGCTCCAGCTCAAACAGGGTGACACGAGGGCCGACCGTCGTGGAGATTCGTTTCACCTCCACCTTGTAGATCCTGAGCTTTTCAAGCAATTTTCGCTTGCTCTCCGCCAGATGCTGCTCATCAATATGATTATCATCCTCAGGAACCTTTTCCAAAAGATCAATGGATGGAAAGCGATAGGCATCCCTGTCCTTGGTCTGCACTTTCAGCTTGCGCTCATCAAGGTCAGCCTCCTTCTCGCGGATACCCTTGTGGATGACCATCTCCGGCTCTCCGGGTAGAGAAGGCAACGTCGTTACCGCTGGAGTGTGTGCAAAAGCATCAGGAATGACCGGTGTTGGCTGAAAAGGCTCCTCTTTCGGCAGAAACTCTTTGAGTGGCGCTGGCGGAGGAGGCACCTTTTCTAGCCTCTGGGCCAACAACGCCTCATCACGCCTGCTCTTCTCCGCCCTTTTCAGCTCCTGCAAACTCTCTCTCTGCTTCCGCTTTTGATTTTTTTTTTTACGAATTGCATCCAGTTTAGCCGCAATCATCGCCAATGGCTTGCCAATGCTGCTCTGAAAACCGGCCGCGCCTCGCAAAGCCCCCACAATCACGCTTCGTCCCAAATAGACAATGAGGGTCACACCAATAACAAGCAGAAGTACCAATGCACCAGTCACCCCAATAACCGTTGAAAGACGCTCGGCGAGCATCCTGCCAACCGCACCCGCCATCACATCACTGAAACCCGCCGAGGTGAGGCCAAACAGGGTTGCAATATCGGTAGAGATAAAAACACTGAACAAAAAATAGAGGATCGCCGGTTTCAGACTATTGGCACGCAGCAGCGACCAGCCGAGGGTGAAGATTGAGCTTATCGGCAGAATAACTGAATAACCGATAAATGAGCCGACAAAAAATGCAGAGAGTCTTGCGCCGAAAAGTCCGAAATGGTTATGGATCGTGTCAGCCGCATCCTTTGCCGCCTGGCTGAATATATCATTCCAGCGAAGAGCGCTGAAGGTCGCTTCATCATCAGGGTGAAAACTCAAAATTGCACTGATGACATAAAGAGAGCCAAACATAAGCACTATACCTATGAGCTCTTTTTTCAGCGCAGTTGTATCCCTGCCGCTCCCAAAGGTACCTTTACCTGCTTTTTTCATGGTCACCGTGCACTCTCTCCTCTCATTCCTTATTACTGTCAGCCCAAAGATGTTGTTGTCACAAAAGGCAGGGAGCGGATAACGCCGGCATGAAGCGCCCCGCGAACCTCAACCAGAATTGGCGTCCCCAATTTGGTATACTCGCGCACAAGAGCACAGGTACCAACAGGCTCCTGAAGTGTAGGTGAAAGCGTTCCGCTGCAGACCCACCCGATCTCCTGATGGTCGCTGTTAAAGACCCTGAAATGCTGACGAGGCAGAACACGACCCTCAAGAGAAAAACCGGCAACTCCCCGCTGAAGATTACTCTCAACCTGCTGGCAGGCCTCCTTGCCGATAAAGTGCCCTTTGTCCATTTTTACCACCCATTTCAGGCGTGCCTCAAGCGGATTGGTATCCTGGTCAATCTCATGGCCGTAGAGCGAATAGCCCATCTCCAGCCGCAGCGTGTCGCGAGCGCCAAGGCCAATCGGCTGAATACCTGACCCTTTTCCTGCTTCGATGAGAGCTTCCCAAAGCGCAACCGACGCCTCATTTGGCAAACAGAGCTCCACACCCTTTTCGCCGGTATAGCCGGTGCGGGCAATAATCACCTCTGTTCCCTGAAAGAGTGCCTTGCAGAACTGGAATGAGCCCAATGCGTTGAGATCATCCAAAGGAAAAACTGTTGCAAGAATATCCATGGCGAGTGGCCCCTGGAGGGCAATCAAGGAGAGACGATCGGTATGATCCTCAAGCACCACCCCTTCATAAGCTCCGATGTGCTGCTGCAACCAGGCAAAATCCTTCTCGGCATTGCTTGCGTTGACAATCAGGAAAAAGGTTTCACTGTCGATACGATAGATAATCAAGTCGTCAACAATGCCACCACTGGGATAGAGCATGAGATTGTACTGCGCCTGACCATTCTTTGCCTTATCAAGATCGTTGGTGGTCATAGACTGAAGAAAGTCCTTGGCAAGGTGCCCCTTCACATAAAAGTTGCCCATGTGCGAGACATCAAAAAGCCCGGCAGCGCTGCGGACAGCCTTATGCTCGGCAATAATGCCCGCATACTGTACCGGCATCAGATAGCCGCCAAAATCGATAATTTTCGCTCCGGCCTGCTGGTGCCAGGAGTACAATGCTGTTTTTTTCATGACGACTCTTTTCTCCTGAAGTTATGAAGACAAGTTACAACGGACTGTATAAAAGCATTTAAACAGGAAAATCAAAAGCAGCAGCAAACTCCCCATATTTGGCATGAATATGAGGAGGCTTATGCTCCCTGTTATCAAAAAACAAGAGCTGGATAATTATCCCATAAAACATTGAAATAACTGGCATAGCTCGATAATTTTTATTTCAGAAGTAGTTGTCGTATCACCAATACTGATCATTATCTAAACTCCCCTGTCCCGCTATTTCCCCTGCCCGATAATGACGGTGTTACTCAGTTCATTACGATCATCAGCTTTCAGCGGAAAATGGGTGGAAAGTATGTCAGCACAACGGTCAACTGCTTTTCCGATTGCCTGCACCTGTGTTTTTGCACGGATACCACTGACAATGATGGCAACAATCTCCTGCCACACCTCCTGGGCAACTTTGGCATTGATACCCTGATCGGCAACAACACGAACTTTGCGTTCAAAAAGAGAGATATAGATAAGAATACCAGTGTGATCAACAGTATTGTTGATATTTCTTCGATAAAATGAGTGAATTGCGCCCTCTTCAACCTCTTCTTTCATGTCGGAGGCTGTAACGAAATAACGTCGGAGAAAATGGAGCCGTTTGAAAAGTTCATGAAGCACGATAAACAACATGCTGAACGCGGCAAGAAAAAACCACATACTCTCATTGTTGGCGATAAGCGCCACGACGATACCAAGAAGGATCGCCAGAAGAGAGCTGCCAAGCATGGATGCCAGTGGATAGTGGTAACTGGACGAAACCACCTTCACCACAATCTCACCCGAGGTGCGCTTTTCAGCCTCTCCAATACGTGCCTCAATCTGAAGCCGATCTGCCGGTGTCAGGAATTTTTCTGCCGCGTCACTCATCTTGAACTCTGTTTTATCTGGCATTTACCAATCTCCTGATGCTCCGCCGCCTCCAAAACCGCCGCCGCCACCGCCACCGAAACCTCCTCCTCCACTTCCACCGCCACCGAAACCACCTCCATAGAACCCTCCTCCAAGTCCAGCGCCACCCATCAAACCGCCACCCCGGTGACCCCTGAAAATCTGACTGATAAAGTAGATGACCAAAAGAATAATCGCCAATAGTGGCATCGAAGGCTTACTTTTTGACTGTGGCTTGGCCTTGTACTCTCCATGAACCACAGAAATCAGCACATCAACCCCTCTGGTAAATCCTGCATCGAACTGACCAGCCTTGAAGAGCGGTGAAATTTCATCGCGGATAATTCTGCCAGAGAGAAGATCAGTCAACTTGCCTTCAAGACCATAGCCAACTTCAATCCGAACCTTGCGTTCATCTCTTGACACAATAAGCAGCACACCGTTGTCGGAACCTTTGTGGCCAATCTTCCACGCCTCGGCAACCCGTATCGAAAAATCTTCAATAGGGTCACCCTGGAGCGAAGGAACCGTCAAAATAACAATCTGGGTTGACTCCGTGGTTTCAAACTGCTGAAGCTTTGCCTCAATATCCGACCTTGCCTGAGCGGATATCATGGAACCATAGTCGTTTACCCGCCCTGAAAGAGCAGGCACAGGGATTGCCATGAGGTGGCCGAATGGCACAACCACCAAAAGCATAACAAGAGAGAGGGCAACCCCGAGCCCACGCTTGACAAGCCGATAGGGAAAACGTGGCAGCATCAGAATTTCACTGCCGGCACTATTTTGGCCACCTCATCAGCCTTGAAATACTCTTTGGCTTTCAGTTTCAGCAAAATACTGTTGGTCAAAGAGCCTGGAAACTGCCGGATTGAAACATTGAAGATCTCCACCGCGCCATTGTAACGCTGACGGGCGACGCTGATGCGGTTTTCAGTTCCCTCCAGTTGATTCTGGAGATCACGGAAGTTCTGGTTTGCCTTGAGATCAGGATAACGCTCTACCGCCACCATCAGGCGCGACAAACTTGAGGAGAGGCCCCCTTGAGCTTCGCGGAACTTTGCCATGGCTGCAGGATCGCTGAGCATTTGAGGAGTAAGCTGAATGGAGGTTGCTTTTGCCCTTGCTTCAATCACCGCCGTGAGAGTCTCCTTTTCAAAGTTAGCTGCTCCCTTGACCGTTGCTACAAGATTGGGAACAAGATCAGCCCTGCGCTGCAGTTGCGATTCAAGATCACCCCATGAACGGTTTACCGTCTCCTCATTCTGCTGGATGCTGTTGTAGCCGCATCCGTACAGAGTGCTGAAAAAAAGAAAAACCGCAATAAGCCTTGCCAGTGAATATTTCATAATTGTCTCCTTCCTGTTGATTTATAGCATTAATAAATAGATCTCTTTTTCAAGGGGTGTCTCAACTCAGTTGCTCAGCCGTTCGACCGTAAAAACCCCTTGCACCTTCTTCAACTTGTCCATCAACGTGGTGAGTTTGTCTGCATTACGCACATAGATCATCATCGTGCCGACAAACATACCATCCCGTGCTCTCAACGAAACGGTGCGGATATTGGTGTCAAATTTTGAAATAACCGTTGTTATCTGGTTCATGATACCCAGACGATCTTCACCAACAATCTTGATGCCGGCAAGAAAATCGGTCTCAACTTTACGATTCCATGCTACAGAGACAACACGCTCACTTTTCAGCAGATTCTCATTACTGACATTGACACAATTCTTGCGATGAATCTTGGCAACACCATCTGCAGTCACAAAACCAATCACATCGTCACCGGGAACCGGCTGGCAACACTTAGCGTAAGAGTAGGCAATATTACTCATACCAGCAATGATAACCTCATCCTTTTTTTCGGAAAAGCCCTGTTGCTCCGCCTCCTGCCTGGCGCTCTGCAAATACTCATCGAGCTCCCGCGCTTCATCACTGGCGCTCTTTGCAACACTCTCCTCTTTTTTAAAGTTGTTGGCCCGCTCAATAACCTCTTCACCATTAATCTGCTGACTGGCCAGAGCGCTGAAGAAATCGGCAGGGGTTTTAAGGCCATACTTTTTGACCTGCTGAATAATCTCGCTGTCCGAAAACAACTTTTTGGTGCCCGTCATCAGTTTTTCCCATATTCCCCGCCCTTTCTCAATCTGCAGACGGCGCTCTTCATTGATGGACGATCGTATCTTCAGCTTGGCGCGCTGCGTCACCACTATTTTAAGCCAGTCAGATTTAGGCTTCTGGTTTTTCGAGGTGATAATCTCAACACGGTCACCCGATTTAAGCTGCGCATTCAATCGAACAATCTTGCCATTGACCTTGGCACCAATACAGCCGTTGCCAACCTCAGTATGTATGGCATAGGCAAAATCTATCGGGGTGGCTCCAGCAGGCATGGTTTTCATGTCACCTTTCGGTGTAAAAACATAGATCTCATCATGATAGAGATTGAGCTTGAACCCCTCCATAAACGAGGCCGCCGAATCTGCATCCTTGATCAACTCCCGCGCCCATCGAAGAAAAGAGTCAACATTTGCATCATCCCTTGAAATCTTCTCCTTGTATCGCCAATGGGCTGCAACACCAAGCTCAGCAAACTCGTGCATCCTTTTCGTACGGATCTGCAATTCAACCATGAGCCCTTTCGTACCAATAATTGCAGAATGAAGCGACTGATAGCCATTATGCTTCGGGATTGATATATAGTCCTTAAAGTATTGTGGAATAGGCGGATATTGTTGCGTAATAAAGCCATAGACTGAAAAACAGTCAGCAATACGCTCCGTATCAATAATCACCCTGAGACCGTAAAGATCATGAATATCCTCAAAAGTCTTGTTCTTGTTGCGCATCTTGTTGTAGATCGAAAAGAGATGCTTTGCCCGCCCCTGTACCTCAACCTTGAACCCCTGTAGTTCAAGATCTGCCTTGATAGGGAGAATCATTTTACCCAGATAACTGACACGATCGCCTTTGTTTGTTCGCAGTTTCTGCTGCAAAAAGGCGTGCATCTCCGGATCAATAAACCTGAGCGCCAGATTTTCAAACTCAACCTTCATTTTGCCAAGACCGAAACGGTGCGCCAGAGGGGCGTAGATATCCCTCGTCTCAAGGGCAATCTTCAGGCGACGATGCTCCGGCAGCGACTCCAGGGTTCTCATGTTGTGCAGACGGTCACAAAACTTGATAAGAATGACCCTGATATCCTTGACCATGGAGAGCATCATCTTGCGAAATCCCTCTGCCTGGGTCGTCTCCCGATTGATCGCAATACCGGAGATTTTTGTCAACCCCTCAACAATATCGGCAACTTCAACGCCAAGCTCTGCAACAATATCTTCATAAGTGTATCCACTGTCCTCTATAACATCGTGCAGCAACGCCGCCGCAACTGAGACCCCATCAAGGGGAAGTTCATTGAGCAGAATGGTGGCGACCTCCACCGGATGGAAAAAAAATGGCTCCCCCGAAGCTCTTTTTTCCCCTTCATGCGCCCGATAGCACATAAAAAAGGCACGCTGAATCAGAGACTCATCAAAATGCTTGAGATTCTTGCGTGAAAGCTGAAGTATCTCGTTGAGTTTATTGTAATGATCCTTTCCTATCTGAGCTAACATCGCAAACGAACTGGGGTGAACGGCATAAGAAAAACCTACCTTTGAACATACAAAAAAGTCGGGTCATGGAGTACAATAAAAGGGTTGCATTACTGAGGCCGCTTCAAAACCTGCTCCAGCTTGCTGATCTCGTCACGCAGATATGCCGCTTTTTCATACTCCATGTGAACTGCAGCCTCCTGCATTTCAAGCTGAAGCTCAGCCGCCATCGCATACCCCTGCTCTGGCGTCAAGGTGTCGAGAAGGCCCGAAAAAACGCGCTCCGGTTTGGCTTCAAGGCCAAAGCGCCTTCTGCGGTAGCGCTCCTCGGCATCGGCCACACCGGTGGTATCAAGAATCTGGTCAACTGATTTGATGATTGAGCGAGGCGTAATGCCGTGCTCTTCGTTGTAGCGCTGCTGGATGATGCGACGCCTTGCGGTTTCGTCGAGCACCTCCTGAATCGAGCGGGTGATCACGTCGGCATAGAGCACCACAAATCCGTCGAGATTGCGGGCTGCCCTGCCGGCAATCTGCATCAGCGAACGGGTGTTGCGTAAAAAGCCCTCCTTGTCGGCATCAAGAATTGCCACCAGGGAGACTTCCGGCAGATCCAGCCCTTCGCGCAACAGGTTGACTCCGACCAGCACATCAATATCTCCCGTCCTGAGTTCCCTGAGAATCTGGATGCGCTCCAGGCTCTTGATCTCTGAATGGAGGTAGCGTGAACGAATACCAGCCTTTCTGAAAAAATCGTGCAGATCCTCCGACATTCGTTTGGTCAGCGTCATCACCAGCACCTTGTGCCCTTTTCCTGTGTGGAGACGGATTTCAGCCATGAGGTTGTCGATCTGCCCGCTGATTGGACGCACCACCACCGGCGGATCCAACAGGCCGGTAGGACGAACAAGCAGCTCAACCACCTCGCCCCCTGAACGGAACAGCTCATGGTCGCCGGGAGTGGCGCTGACACAGATCACCTGCTTCACCATCTCTTCAAACTCCTCAAAGCGGAGTGGCCGGTTGTCGAGCGCCGAGGGAAGCCTGAAGCCATGCTCCACCAGAATGGTTTTGCGTGACCGATCGCCACCGTACATGCCACGTATCTGCGGCAACGTCACATGCGACTCATCAATCACCACCAGATAGTCCTTTGGAAAATAGTCGAGGAGACATATCGGGCGCTCTCCGGCAGGGCGTCCTGAAAGATGGCGGGAGTAATTCTCAATGCCGGAGCAGTAGCCAAGCTCCTTCATCATCTCAAGATCGTAGCGGGTGCGCTCTTCAATTCTGCGTGCTTCGAGAAAGCGGTTTTCAGCGCGATAATAGTTCAACCGCTCCGCCAGCTCGTTTTCGATGGCAAACATCGCCACCTTGAGCTTCTCCTCGTCGGCAACAAACTGCCGGGCTGGATAGATAAAGGCGTAATCATCAACCCCAAGCACCTCTCCGGTATGAATATCAAAGGTCTGGATACTCTCAATCTCGGAGCCAAAAAACTCGATTCTGAGCGCCAGCTCGTCATGCGCAGGCACCAGATCAATAGTGTCGCCCCTGACCCGGAACTTGCCGGAGGTGGGCTGCACATCATCACGAATATAGTGGAGCGCAATCAGCTCTTTGAGAAAAACATCACGATCTTTCTCCATGCCGGAACGGAGTTCAATAATCTGCGCTTTCCAGTCTTCAGGAGAGCCCAAACCGTAAATACAACTGACAGAGCTGACCACAATCACATCTTTCCGACCGCTGAGAAGAGAACTTGTGGCCTTCAGTCGAAGACGTTCAATCTCATCGTTGATGCGAAGGTCTTTGGCAATATACTTGTCAAGCGAGGGGAGGTAGGCCTCTGGCTGATAAAAATCGTAGTAGCTGATAAAGTACTCGACCGCATTGTCAGGAAAAAACTGCTTGAGCTCCCCATAGAGCTGCGCCGCCAGCGTCTTGTTATGGCTCATCACCAGCACCGGCTTGTTGACCTGGGTAATGACGTTGGAGATGGTAAAGGTTTTTCCTGAGCCGGTCACTCCAAGCAGCGTCTGGTAGGGATTCCCCGAGAGCACACCTTCACGGAGCGCATCAATGGCTTTCGGCTGGTCACCCGCCGGACTGTAAGGACTGACAAGCCTGTATGTTCCGCCAACAATCTCTGCCATACCTGATGCTCCCTCTTGATGTTTTTTTCGTTTTCCCCCCAGGTTTTGCACCCTGTGCTACCACTATGTCGCCACTATCGGATTCAACAATGATTCTCTGCCCCGGCATGTATCCATAAAGGGCAGAGCCGACATCTCATCGACAGAACTTGTAAAAGATCATGGACGATTCTCGAAAAAGAGGGCCGCCAAGAATATAAGAAAAATCGCAAGGCTTACAATTTGGCAAAGGGGGCGGGACAAATACTCCACCGGATTCATGTTCTCTATTTTGTCGCTGAAAGAGGTTCTCTACCCTGCTTGATCTCTCCTTTGTGGCTCTTCTTTCTCTTTTTGTTGCAAGTTCAAGCATCTGTCGGTGTGGGATGATGGGATGTATCTTGTCCCAACCAATGCGGAGTTCAAACCGATACGCATTACTGAGGATAATGACTTGTGCGCAATTCATAAGAATAATAGGTATCATTTCTTGCTATCCGAAAGAACCACCCCGCCCCTGCGGGGCACCCCTCCAGAGGAGGGGAATTAAGAAGAGGGACGGCGGCACAAAACGGCTTCACAGGTAGGCAAGATTATCTTGCCTCCAGAGGAGGGGAATTAAGAAGAGGGGCGGCGGCAGGAGATGGAAAGCACAAATTGTTGTTATATGTAAATGATTTGCCATATTCCTGAAATACTGAGAACAGGAGCCTTTACCACCTGGCAATAGATTTAAAAATTACGAGAGGGGTATATGGAACCTTCTCTTTAAAAAAAAGGTTCTTGCCATGGTTGCAATTATCTGCTTTTAATCCCATTATTGTCTTTATTTGATGCCTGATACTTTTCGATTTGTTGTACCCATGAAACGCGGTATCCCCATGCTCCTCATCGGGATACTTTTTTTGCATTTAATCTCCTGTACGCCCATTATGAACAAGCACGAAACCAGCCCCTATCCATACACCACCGTTCCCGGAGACTCTCTTCACACCAGAATCTATATCCTCAAAAACGGGCTGACCGTTTACATGAGCCCCTATCATGACGAGCCGAGAATATACACCTCTATCGCCGTCAGGGCGGGCAGCAAGAATGATCCGGCGGAGACGACTGGTCTTGCGCACTATCTGGAACACATGCTCTTCAAGGGCACCGATTCCCTCGGCTCTCTCGATTATGAAAAGGAGCATGTCGAGCTTCAAAAAATCACTGATCTCTATGAAGAGTACCGCTCAACGGCCAACATTGAAAAACGGGCGGCGATCTACAAAAAGATCGATTCACTCTCCAATGCTGCGGCCGGCTTTACCGTCCCCAATGAGTATGACAAGCTGCTCAGCTCTATCGGAGCCCAAGGAACCAATGCCTACACCTGGGTTGAACAGACCGTCTATGTCAACGATATTCCCTCCAACAAATTTGACCATTGGCTGACCATTGAAGCCGAGCGCTTTCGCAATCCGGTCATGCGCCTCTTTCATACCGAACTTGAGACGGTGTATGAAGAGAAGAATATGACCATGGATAGTGACAGTCGTAAAATATGGGAGAAGCTCTTTGCCGGGCTCTTCCAAAAACACACCTACGGAACACAGACCACCATTGGCAAGGCTGAGCACCTGAAAAATCCCTCTATCAAAAATGTTGTCGATTATTACCGCAGCCACTATGTTCCAAACAACATGGCTCTCTGTATCGCCGGAGATTTTGAACCAGATGCGATGATCAAGCTGATTGATCAGAAGTTTTCGGTACTGGAGCCAAAAGAGCTGCCTGCATTTACTCCCGCTGTTGAAGATGAGATCACCAAACCCTTGATCACCAGGGTCAAAGGGCCTGAATCTGAAGAGCTGGTTATCGGCTTTCGTTTCAATGGTGTCAACAGCCCGGATGCCGACTACCTGACCCTTGTCGACAAAATCCTCTTCAACCACACTGCCGGACTGATTGACCTCAATCTGAACCAGCAGCAGAGAGTGCTCGATGCCAGCTCATCGCTGATCATGATGAAAGATTATTCCACGCACATTCTCACCGGAAAACCGCGAGAGGGTCAAAGCCTTGAAGAGGTACAACGCGAGCTGCTTGATCAGCTTGAGCTACTGAAAGAGGGCAAGTTTCCTGACTGGCTCCTCGAAGCGGCAATCAATGACCTGAAGGTGGAGCAATTGAAACTCTACGAAACCAACCATGGCAGGGTTGAAGCATACGTGGACAGTTTTGTCTGGGATATGCCGTGGCAGGAGCATGTCAGCAATATTGATCGCCTCCAGAAAATTACCAAAGAGGAGCTGATAGCGTTTTCAAAAAAACATTATAGCTCAAATTATGTCGCCATCTTCAAGGAGCACGGCACACCAGAGAGTGAAGCAAAAATCCAGAAACCCCCGATCACACCTCTCACGGTGAACAGGAACAGCTCATCACCGTTTGCCGAGCAGATTCTGGCCAAAAAATCAGAAGAGACCAGCCCCTCTTTTCTTGACTATAAAAAAGATATCGGCTTTTTTGAGCTGAACCCTTCAGTCAAGCTGCACTACCTGCACAACAGTGAAAACGAGCTGTTCTCACTCTACTACGTCTTTGATATCGGAAAAAATAACAGCAAAAAAATTGATCTTGCGCTCGACTATCTCTCCTATCTTGGCACTTCGGAACTTACCCCAAAAGAGTTCAGCCAGGAGTTGTACAAGGTGGGTGCAAGCTTCTCGGCATTTACCTCCGACAACTATGTCTATCTGAAGCTTTCAGGACTTCAAAAGAACTCTGCTGCGGCAATCCGACTGCTTGAAAAACTTCTGGTGGATACCCGTCCTGACAATGAGGCGCTTGAAAAGCTGAAAGCCGGAGTGATCAAAGAGCGGGCTGATGACAAGCTCTCCAAGAAGAAGATACTCTTTGAGGCCATGACAAGTTATGGCAAGTATGGCCCGGTTTCGCCCTTCACCAATGTCCTGAGCAACAGTGAGCTTGAAAAGGTGACATCGAAAGAGTTGCTTCAAGAGATAGAGTCGCTCTTGCAGTACAGCCATCGGGTTCTTTACTACGGCCCAGCCTCTTCGGAGGAGCTGCTCGGAGAGCTGCATGCAGTCCGGCAATACCCTGCATCATTCAAAACCCCGCCAGCAAACGATCCCTACAAAGATCTTGAACAGAACGACAATCTTGTCTATGTCGTCGACTACGATATGACACAGGCTGAGGTGATTCTGCTGACGAGGGATGAGCTGTATAACCAATCCATTGTGCCCCTCTCGACCCTCTTCAACGAATACTACGGCGGTGGCATGTCTTCTGTGGTCTTCCAGGAGCTGCGCGAAGCCAAGGCGCTTGCCTACTCGGTCTTTTCTGTCTATAAAACTCCGAAACAGAAAAAGGAGCACAACTTTATTGTCAGTTACATTGGCACCCAGGCCGACAAACTGCCCGAAGCGCTCGAAGGAATCAGCAATCTGATGCGGGAACTGCCAAAATCGCCACAACTTTTTGCATCGGCGCAGAATGGCATTTTGCAGAAAATCTCTACTGAACGGCTCACAAAAACCGAAATTCTCTTCTCGTACGAGGAGGCACTACGGCTTGGGCACGACCACGATATCAGAAAAGATATTTATCAGGGAGCTGGAAGCATGGACCTCAACGACATTGAGCAGTTCCACAAGAGCCATTTCAACAACAGGAAACATGTCATGCTGGTACTTGGCAACAAGAAAAATCTTGACATGGCAACTCTTCGGAAATATGGAACCGTCAAAGAGCTGAAAGTTGATGATATTTTTGGTTATTAACAGAGTGATGCCCTGCACCCTTGCCCGGATAATACGATGAAGATTCTCTACAGGTATATATTCGGGCAGTTTGCAAAAACCTTCTTTTTCGCCTCTCTGGTCTTTGTCTGCCTCTTTATTCTCATTACGGTGGTTGAGAGACTTGATGCAATCATGGAGAACCATCTCACGGTGCAGGAGGTTGGGCGATTTTTTCTGTTGACCGTTCCTGCCACTATCCTGATCACCTCCCCGATCAGCTCCCTCCTCGCCTCAATACTTGTATCAGGAAAACTCGCGCTTTCAAGCGAACTGCCTGCGATTCGCTCCGCTGGCATCAATATGCGCCAACTCCTGACCCCTTTTCTGCTTGGCGGCCTTCTCATTCTTGGCATGAATATTGTAAACGCATGGTGGATAGCCCCTGCGGCATTCAGTGAAACACATGCCTTTGATCAGCGATATTTCATTAAAAACAACTCAAAAGCGAAAGAGAACCGGAATATTCACCTGCTCGAACCTGGCAATCGAATTGTTTCAATTGGAGAGTTTGATCCTGACCGCTCACTCCTCGTCGCGGTCTCCATAGAGCAGTTCAGCGGTGCCAGACTTACATCAAGAATCGATGCCGACTCAATGCGGTATGATTTCAAAACTCGGGAGTGGATGATGCGGAACGCCTCAATCAGGGTATTTACTCAGGATAATGAGGAGTTTTACGTTGAGCCGTCAAAAGAGGTAAAACTTGCACTGTCGCCATCATCACTGAAAGCGCTCAATCTCCATCCGGACGAAATGAATATCATCCGCCACTACCGTTATCTCTCAGAAAAACAAAAAGCCGGGTTGGCTGGACTTGAGCCCTCGAGGGTACTCTTTCACACCAAAAGCTCAATGCCATTCGCCTCTCTTATCATCCTGCTCATCGGTGTACCGCTTTCCGCCAAAAAAAAACGGGGTGGGCTCGCCTCTGAAATCACCATATCACTTTTTGCAGGATTTCTCTATCTCGGATTGCAGAAAACTGTTGCCATGGCCGGAAACCAGGGGGCTATAAACCCGCTGCTTGCTGCATGGCTGCCAAATCTGCTTTTTCTCGGCATCGGCTACGTGATCTATAAAACTGCTCAGGACTGAAGCAATTCACGAAGGATCAAAAGATAACGCAGGGCAAAAATCAAAATGGAGAGCAAGCAAAACATCTTGCCAGACTCTCCACTTATGCCTCTCTTCAGGAGTAACGATCTCAGCTCCCGATATACTCCTTCAAAATTTTGCTGTAGGCGGACTGCCTCAGCCGCCGTATCGCCTTCTCCTTGATCTGGCGGACACGCTCGCGGGTCAACCTGAACTTCTCTCCAATCTCTTCGAGCGTCAGCGGGTTATCCATGCCAATGCCGAAATAGGACTTGATAACATCAGCCTCTCTCGGCGCAAGAACTGAAAGGGAGCGCTCCACCTCAAGGGTGAGAGAGTCGCGGTTAAGGCCATAATCAGGCAGATGGCCATCGTTCTGCAACACATCAAGCAGACGGTTATCGTCGCCCTGGGCAAAGGGTGCATCAACCGACACATGGCGTCCGGCGATTTTCAGTGTATCGGCGACATCCTGGGAATCCATCTCAAGAAGAGTGGCAAGCTCCCTGGTGTTGGGGTCGCGCTCAAACTCCTGCTCAAGCTGGCTGTACGCCTTGCTGATTTTATTGAGGGTACCAACACGGTTCAATGGAAGCCGGACAATTCTCGACTGCTCGGCCAGAGCCTGAAGAATGGACTGGCGAATCCACCATACCGCATAAGAGATAAACTTGAATCCACGGGTCTCATCGAACCGTTTAGCCGCCTTGATAAGTCCAAGATTTCCTTCATTAATCAAATCACCAAGGGTAAGCCCCTGGTTCTGATACTGTTTGGCTACAGAGACAACAAACCGGAGGTTACCTTTGATCAGCTTGTCGAGGGCACGCTTGGCACGCTTGTATTCGGTTGTATCAACCGGCATATCAAAACCCTCCTTGATCGCTTTGGTCAACCGTACCTCATCTTCTGCGGTCAAAAGGTCATATTTACCTATCTCTTGCAGATAACGATCAAGAGATAGGCTTTCACGATTGGTTATCTGTTTGCTTATTTTGAGTTGCCTCATATAAAACTTCTCCTTAAGAACTTGGGCAATTGAGATCTGTCGAGCCTGCCTGCCTGATAAACCGGAAAAGTGGGAGTGTACCACTTTTTGTTGACTTATCCTAATAAATATACTCACATACCGTCCTTAACCCCATCGAGAGCTGAAACGACAGCAGCATCACTCACTGAGAACGGCAAGATTTGCGTTGAGCTTTTCGAGATTATCCTCCGCCTCCCTCACCTTTTCACGCTCTTTTTCAATCACATCGGGAGGAGCATTATCAACAAAACCACCGTTGGAAAGTTTTCTGCGGACAGAGACAACATAAGAGGCGATATTGTCAATCTCTTTCCGAAGACGGGCACGCTCCTTGTCAAAGGATATTAAACCCTCAAGCAGCACAAAGAGTTCATTTCCTTCAATAACTGAGCCTGCTGCGTGATGCGGGCGCTCTGCACTCTCCATAAACGCCGGAATACATTGACCAAGTGCGGCAATAAGAGGAAGATTTGCCTCAATTACACCACGATCTGCCTCATTGGCTGATCTGAAAAGAATAATCGCTTCGCTTTTATGGGGCACGCCGAACAATGAACGCAGACTTCTGATTTCATTAACAAGCTTCTGAACCAGAGCAAATCCACGACGATCAACCCCTGCAATGGCTGCGTCAGCAAGGGGCATCGCCGACAGGGCAATACTCTCCTCCCGGGCATGAGGCAGAACATGGTGCCATATCTCATCGGTAATAAAGGGCATCACAGGGTGCAGGGCTTTGAGAGTACCCTCAAGGATAGAGACCGCAAGGCATACCGCGTAGCGAGCCTCTTCTCTGGTCAACTCCCCCGCAAGCTTTACCTTCAGCGCCTCAAGATACCAGTCGCAATAATCGCCCCAAAAGAAGTCGTGAAGCAGCTTGACAATGTCGTTGACTCTGAACTGGCTGAAGCCATGATGATAGCGCTCAAGCATGGCATGATAGCCAGAAAGAAGCCACTGTTCCGCAAAATCAAGAGTGACTGAACGAGGATCAAACGTTGTATAGCATGAGAAAAAATCATCCTGATCAGTGAAATACTTCTCGCGCTGCATAAAGACAAGGCGTGTGGCATTCCAGATTTTCGTCGCAAAATTGCGACCCAGCTCGCACTTCTCCTCACCGAAAAGTACATCCTGACCAAGAGGCGCAATATAGATTATGGTAAAACGCAGGGCATCGGTGCCATAAGTGTCGATCACCTTGAGCGGATCAGGCGAATTACCAAGCGACTTTGAGAGTTTCCTCCCCTTCATGTCGCGGATAATACTGGTAAAATAGACATCACGGAAAGGCACATCACCTTTGAAATAGAGGCCCGCCATAATCATTCTGGCTACCCAGAAGAAGATAATGTCCGGTCCGGTCACCAGCGTACTGGTGGGATAAAACGACCTGAGATCATCATTGTCACTCTGCTTCTCTGTCCAGCCCAGCGTTGTCAATGGCCAGAGCCACGACGAGAACCAGGTATCCAGCACATCTTCATCCTGTACCAGCTTGTCGGTACCAGCAAGATGACATGCCTCCTGATATGAAGCTGCAACCCATACACGGCCCTCCGTATCGTACCAGGCGGGAATACGATGTCCCCACCAGATCTGGCGCGAAATGCACCAGTCCTGAATGTTCTCCATCCAGTGGCGGTAGGTATTAATCCATTGCCGGGGATGAAACTGGATCTCACCATCATTGACCACCTTCAGGGCTGGCTCGGCAAGAGGCTTCATCTTGACGAACCACTGTTCAGAGAGATAGGGCTCTACCACCACATCTGCTCGCTCGGAGTAACCAACATTGTGCTCATACTCCTCAACCCGCACCAGATTGCCAAGCTCTTCCAGATCCTTGAGAATTTTTTCACGGGCATCAAATCGATCCATACCACCATACCCAAAATTATCAGTCATCCTGCCATCTTTACCGATAACGGAGAGAATCGGCAGATTGTGCCGCAGGGCAACCTGATAGTCATTGGGATCATGCGCCGGAGTAATTTTCAGTGCCCCGGTGCCAAACTCAATGTCAACATAGTCATCGGCAATAACGGGAATATGGCGACCTGCAATCGGCACGATAGTATACTGCCCAACCAGATGACGATAACGAGGATCTTCGGGGTTGACGGCAATGGCAACATCTGCAAGAATGGTTTCGGGCCTGACAGTCGCTATGGTGATATATTCGCCAGGATGGTTGACCAGAGCATACTGCACATAGGCAAGCTTGTCGCGACGCGGCTTCATAATCACCTCTTCATCGGAGAGCGCGGTCTGCGACACCGGGCACCAGTTGATAATACGGGCACCCCGATAGATCAATCCGTCGCGATAGAGTTCGACAAAGGAGTTGATGACCGCTGTTGAAGCGCCTTCATCCATGGTAAAGAGGTTCCGCCGCCAGTCGCAGGAGATGCCAAGCTTGCGAAGCTGCTTGAGAATGAGACCACCGTACTCATCCCGCCACTCCCAGACACGGTCAAGAAACTCCTTGCGTCCGAGGTCGTGGCGGGTAATCCCCTCTTTTTTCAGCTTTCGCTCCACCACCGTCTGCGTGGCTATACCAGCATGATCAGTGCCGGGAAGCCACAACGCCTCCTTGCCAGTCATACGGTTATAGCGTATGAAAATATCCTGCAACGTATGGTTCAGCACATGACCGAGCGTCAGACTTCCGGTAACGTTGGGGGGCGGCATAAGCACCGTATAGGGCTCTTTGCCCTCTTTCAGGAGACGGGAGCTCTCGGCATGAAAACTCCCGACCTCTTCCCAGTGGGCACTCTGCCACCGCTCTTCAACATCGTGATGGTTATAACTTTTTTCCAGATTGAATGCTTCGGTATGATCGCTCATGATATGCTTGCTCGGGTTAGTCCTTTTTTTCAGGTGCTGGACGCTTCTCAAAAATAGCGTCGATAATACCATAATCCAGCGCCTCCTGTGCGTTCATCCAGCGATCCCGCTCTGAATCCTCCCTTACCTGCTGCACATCCTTGCCGGTGTGTTTGGCAAGGAGTTCGTCAAGCAGAGTACGAATCTTCTCAATTTCCCGCGCCTGGATAACAATATCAGTCTCCTGTCCATGCGCTCCACCGGATGGCTGATGAATCATAATGCGTGAATGGGGAAGCGAAGCTCTCTTGCCTTTTGCTCCGCTTGCAAGAAGAAATGCGCCCATACTTGCCGCCATACCGACACAGACCGTCGAAACTTCCGGACGGATGTACTGCATGGTGTCGTAGATACCAAGACCGGCAGAGACGCTACCGCCTGGAGAGTTGACATAAATATAAATGTCACGCTCGGGATCTTCTGATTCAAGAAAAATAAGCTGGGCCATAATCAGACCTGCGACATGCTCGTCAATCCCGCTGCCAAGAAAGATGATGCGCTCACGCAGCAGCCTCGAAAAAATATCGAACGCGCGCTCGCCACGCCCTGAAGTCTCAATGACCATGGGTACAAGAGAGTTGGTAATCCCCTGTTCTATTGCGCCTGAGTACATTTTTTGGGCATGGTGTTCAAAACCAAAATTAATATTTGCCATAATTGTTCTGTTGTTTGAAATGTGATAATATCATTGATAAAGAGATCAGCCCCCAAGGTGCCACGTCCAACAAACCAAATACCTCCCTCTTCCAGGCTTTTGAACATTGAACTGCAAAATACGCAGTGACAACAATAAATCAAGAGTTCCCGTTTCAATTGGCAAAAAAAGAGCCCCTTGCATGAGTAGTGGTTGATGGATAATGGAGCCATTTCCGCTATATTCTGCAAAGTCAGACAACCACCAAAACATCCCGCATCATGCAGGTACGCCTCATTGCAGTCACCGCTCCACTTATTCAGGTCGACAACCAGCCGCTCACCCCTGAAGGGCTGATTGCCTACTGTGCAAGAGTATCCAGCCCTCATCAGGAGACCGTTGATTATCAGAAGCTCCTCGCCTATTGCATTGAGCACAAGCACTGGAGCATTTTTGAGATGGTTGATATGAGTGTTGAAATTATCACCTCGCGTGCTATTTCTCCCCAGATTTTGCGCCACAAAAGCTTTCAATTTCAGGAGTTCAGCCAGCGCTATGCCAAAGCGCAGGAGATTGAGAGATACCAGCCGCGCCGACAGGACAGCAAAAACCGCCAGAACTCTCTTGACGATTTGGATGATGCCACGAAGCTGTGGTTTGCTGAAGCGCAGGAACGGATGGCCAGCACAGCGCTTGAGCAGTATAACCTGGCACTTGAAAAAGGCATCGCCAAAGAGTGCGCCCGCGTACTACTGCCTCTTGCCACACAGACGAAGCTCTACATGAAAGGATCGGTCAGGAGCTGGATTCACTACCTTGAGGTACGAACCGACAAGAGCACCCAACAAGAGCACCGCGAGGTTGCCCTGGAGATCAAAAAGATATTCATCACACAATTTCCTGTGACGGCGGCAGCACTGGGGTGGAGCTGAATGCAGAGCTACACCTTCAACATACCAAGCAAGCTCACCAGCTCACGCTTCAACTCACGTCGCGGAATAATGCGGTCAAGAAAACCGTGCTCAAGGAGAAATTCTGCACGCTGAAACCCTTCGGGCAAATCGCGTTTGATGGTATCCCTGATTACCCTGGGGCCAGCAAAACCGATGAGCGCCTTGGGCTCGCTGATGTTGATGTCGCCAAGCATGGCAAAGGAGGCGGTAATGCCGCCCATGGTCGGATCCGTCAGAAGAGAGATATAGGGCAGTTTTCGTTCGTGAAGTCGGGTAAGATGGGCAGCGGTTTTGGCCATCTGCATGAGGCTGAAGGCTCCCTCCATCATCCTTGCTCCCCCTGACTGGGAAATAACAAGAAGCGGGGCATTCAGTTCAAGTGATTTGTAAACCGCAAGTGCTATTTTTTCACCAACAACGGAGCCCATGGAGCCACCAATAAAGCCAAAATCCATCGCAGAAATGACAAGGGGGGCTCCCCCGCACTCTCCATAAGCATTGCGGCAAGCTTCGGTTTTTCCCTTTTTTTCAATCGTGTCATGAACCCTGTCCGAATATTTTTTTGTATCGGTAAACCCAAGTGGATCGGCTGCACGAAGCTCATCACCAAACTCGGAGTACTTGTCGCCATCAAAAAGAATAGAAAAATACTTATAAGGAGATATTCTGAAATGATGACCGCATTGCTGACAGGTAAACTGATGATCGGCAAGCTGAATTTTGTGAAGCATAGCTCCGCACTCTTCACATTTCCACCACAACCCCTCCGGCACATCGCGTTTGTCTGTAGGACGTATCGATGGTTTTACCCGTTTGAACCAAACCATTTTCACAATGAAGAGTAAAGATTATACATTAAGGCTCAAGATATGAAGTCAGCTTCAGATCTCAAAAACAGCCTGAATATAACCTTTTTACAGGACTATGAACCAGGAGCAACACTTTTGTTGAATATCAGAACAGCTCTCTTGATGACAGTGCTGCTCATCGGCGCACTCCTGACGGAAATGGCAACATCTCTTGATGCGACAGCATCGCAGGGCACTCTTGTCTATCCAGACACGCTCAAACTTCCCCGCCGCCGATACGCCCTGTTCAATTCCATGAGACCTGCAAGAAAGAGCACAGGCATTGCACTTTCAGGTGGAGGAGCCAATGGGCTTGCACAAATTGGCATCCTCAAGGCATTTGAGGAAGAGGGTATTGCCGTTGACTATATCGCAGGTACAAGCATAGGCGCCATTATAGGAGGCCTCTACAGTTGCGGATACAGTCCGTCGGAACTTGAAAAGATCGTCCAGACCATCCCATGGGAATCCATTATTTCTCTCAACACTGATTACGCCAGATCAAATATATTTCTTGAACAGCAGCAAATCCGGGACCGGGCATCAATTGCGATCCGTTTTAATAAATTGAAACTGCTCATCCCAAAATCGCTGAATTCCGCTCAAAAGATAACCGGAAAACTTGACATTCTGACTCTGAACGCCCTGTATCACTCTTCAGGTGATTTTTCATCCCTCCCTGTCAATTTCAAAGCGATAGCGACCGATCTCGTTTCAGGAATGCGGGTTTCACTCTCTTCGGGATCGCTTTCGGAGGCAATGCGGGCAAGCAGCACCATTCCTATTCTCTATGAACCAATCATCCAGAATAACTTTCATCTGGTTGATGGCGGGCTGGTTGCAAATCTTCCGGTCGATGAACTTGAAATCTTTAACGCTGACTACAAAATCGCGGTCGACACGCGCGGCAGCATGTATGCAACCGGCGAAGAGCTTGATCTCCCCTGGAAAACAATGGATCAATCCATGACCATTCTCACAAAATTACAATATCCGGCACAACTTGCAAAAGCTGATATCGTTATCACTCCCGATCTCAGCAACCATAAAGCCACCGATTTTTCCAATATTAATGCGCTGATCGAGGCTGGTTATGCCAAGGGTAAAGCTGAGGCACTAAAGATAAGACAGGGTATCGAAAGAAAAAGTCTCCCGGCCACCGCTATCAAATACTATTCAAAAAAATCTCTTTTTGAGCACAATAATCCTCAACTTGAGCCAATAATTGCCCCCATTCTCCTCAAGGCAACCGACCTGAACAAAACCCTTCAGGAGCTGCTGGCAACAGATCTCTTTACCAGAGTTTTTGCTGAACTCAACAAGGAGAACAAAACAGTTCTCTTTCATCTTCACCCACTTCCAGCCATAACCACGGTAACTCTAGTGGGAGGGCCACAAAACATCGTGTCAAAAGAAGAGATTGATGAGTGCTTCCAACCGGTGAAAGGAGAGTTCTATACGAACACTACCGCGACTAAAGCGCTTGAAAACCTGATTAGTAAATACCGAAAAAGAGGATACAGCCTTGTAACCATCGAAAAAACAACTATAGAGAGAGGCTTGCTTGAAATAACCCTCTCTTCCGGAAAGCCTGGAGGTATGAATATCCGCAGTGACAAACATTTAACAAAAATCACACCAATAACACGAGAGATAAAAATTGACAGTACTCAGCCACTCAATATCCTCAAGGCTGAGGAATCGGTGGACAATCTTTATGAAACAGGGGTCTTTAACAGGGTATCCATCTCTGCAGAACCTCCTGATGCCTCCCGGCCCGACAGAAATCATCACCTCTGGTTTTCTCTTGAAGAAAAACCAGCCTCAGTGTTGCGACTGGGATTGCGCTATGATGAAACAAATGATGCCCAATTCCTTGTTGATATCAGAAATGAAAATTTTAGAGGAACAACCAGCTCCATCGGAGGCTGGTTGAAAACAGGACGGAACGGCTCCCGTGCAAACATTGAACTCTCCATACCGCGCATCGGCTCATCACATCTGACCATGTCTTCCAGAATCTTCTATGACCAGCATGTTTTTGAGCACCTTGAGTCAACAGGCAACACGAACAATTACGGCATCCAAAAATATGGCATTAACCACGCCTTTGGAACCAGAATCCGTAAAAATGGACAGTTTATTGCCGATATAACTTTTCAAAATGCACAATTCTATGGAGAAAAGAGTTCAGTTGCCGAGCTTGGGAACTCCAACAGTACCATGCTCTCCATCGGAACACAATTTACTCTTGATTCAAGAAATAATGCTCTCATACCCACATCAGGAAGCTGCACAAATATCAGATATTCACTAACAACAGCCCTGTTTGACAATCATGACCTGTTCTGGCAGGTATCGGGGAACCATGAAAAAAATATTCGTCTCACCAGCAAAGTTACCTTTCAGCTTTCAGGGCTTTTTGGTTTAAGCAGCAACAATATGCTTCCGTCAGAGAAATTTTTCATCGGGGGAGCTGGAACCACCTACAGTCAGCGCTTCATCGGACTGAAAGAGAATGCCCTCCCCTGCAACAATATGGCTGCTGCCGGCATGCAACTTGGGTATAAACCAACGTTTGAAATTCTCTTTCCAACATCACTGTTTTTGCATTACAACATTGGAAATGCATGGGAACAGATGGACAATATCTCTGTCTCCTCTTTGATGCAGGGTATCGGAACAAGCATAATATTGGAAACTCCAGTTGGCCCGGCAAGGCTCACTATCTCTAAAATCATCCCTTTTCCTGAACAAAATCATGCTACGGCCTCTCCTGCCTCAAAACTTTCCGAAACAATCCTCTATTTCAGCATTGGCCATACCTTTTGAAACAGCATGGTCTCACGGAACAAGACGAAGCTTCCGTTCACCTTCCGGCGAGATAAACCATACTTGGCCTGAATCCCGATCCATTTTATACGCACAAGAGCTTCCAGCGCCAACAATTTCATATCGTTCACCAACACAACCCGCCAGCGAAACCGCGATTGACGCTATAACCAAAAATAATTTGAGACTCATACGACACCCTTCCTGTTTAATGGTTAAAGAGAAAATACACAAACCGAATAAATATACCGACAATTTTGCCACACGATCCTATTGACCCGTTCAATGAAAATCATAAGAGACGAACTGAACTAAAGTAATAGCAAGAAAAGAGAAAAAAGCATGGCCATCTCTTTTTCAATAGAGAAAAGAGGATGAGTGAATTTCTTTTATTATTTATTGTTAGTTGATGGTTTAAGGAGAAGTTTTTTATATTTTTACCCTCTGAAGCGCCCATCCATGGCGACAACTGATGCAAGAACATTCTCATGACAGCCGAACAGAATACATTGACTACTCCCCACAAACCTCATATACTGGTCTGTAATGATGATGGCATTGAAGGTGATGGTATCCACGCACTTGCTGCGGCAATGAAAAAAATTGGACGAGTCACCGTTGTGGCTCCGGCAGAGCCCCACAGCGGAATGAGCCACGCCATGACCCTCGGCACACCTCTGAGAATCAAGAAGTTTCTGAAAAACGGCCATTTTTTCGGTTACACTGTCTCCGGAACCCCTGTTGACTGCATTAAGGTTGCCCTGAGTCACATCCTGCCATCAAAACCTGACCTTATTGTTTCGGGCATCAACTATGGCAGTAACACTGCCATCAATACCATCTATTCGGGAACCATAGCGGCGGCGCTTGAGGGGGCAATCCAGGGAATTACCTCTCTGGCTTTTTCGCTGACCACCTACGAACATGCAGACTTCTCCTACGCCGCAAAATTTGCTCGCAAACTGGCAAAAAAAGTACTCCTTGAGGGCCTCCCGACAGATACCATTCTCTCTTCCAACATTCCAAATGTGCCGGAATCGGATATTGCCGGAATCGTGATCACCGAACAGGGACGTTCACGCTGGCAGGAGGATGCCATTGAACGGCACGATATGTTCGGAAACCCCTACTACTGGCTGAGCGGAACGTTGCAACTCCTGGATGATACGTTGCAAAAAGATGAATTTGCTGTTCGCCACAACTATGTCACCGTAACACCGGTGTCGTGCGATCTGACCAACCACAGCTATCTCAGTACCCTCAAACAATGGAACCTGCAAAAATAGACGCGTGAACACCTTTCTGCTTGACTATAAACAGATCCTGACACCAAAAAAAGGATTTTCAAAGCTTTTCCGTGACTACACCTCAGAGAGTCCGGAACGTGAAGAGTTAATGACCGGAAGTTTTCACCTCGATTATCAACGAGAAGCTGATTATTACCGCCAGCTTGGGCTTCTGAGTTCGAGAACATTTCATCGGGAGACTCTTGTTCGGCTTCTTTCGCGGCAAAACAGCCGCTGGGGAGGTACTGCACTTCAACTCAAAGCGATTGAAAAGCTCCGATCACCACGATGTATGGCCATTGTTACCGGCCAGCAACTTGGCCTCTTTACCGGACCACTCTACACCATCTATAAGGCGTTAACTGCCATTATTTTTGCTGAACGCCAGAAAGCTCTCTTTCCCGAATACGATTTTGTTCCCATCTTCTGGCTCGAAGGTGAAGACCACGATTATGAGGAGTCGGCACACACCGCAATTTTTTCGGAAAATCAGGTAGTACACTTAAGACAGGAGCCCTACAGACGAATGGCTGACCAGATGGTTGCAAACTCCTGCTTCAGCGAAGAGATCAGCCGAACAGTCGAAGAGTTTCTCCGCCTCCTGCCCGATTCTGCCTACAAGCAGAGCATCTCGGATATCCTGAGGGAGTGCTATTATCCAGGAAGTACTTTTGAAATCAGTTTTGCCAGCACCATGATGCGGCTCTTCAGTCAGCAACCACTGATTCTGCTGTCGAGCCAGGATCCCGAGTTCAAAAAGCTTTCGGCAAACATTTTCCTGAAAGAGCTCTCGTCCGCTCCAGCATCATCCTATAACGTGATTGCACAAAGCACCCGACTTGAACATCTTGGATACTCAGCCCAGACAAAACCAAGAGCGGTCAACCTTTATTATATCAACCAGCAGGGACAACGACAAAAAATAGAGCAGCCTTCAGAGGATACCTTTTTGATTGTGCCCGACAAACAGCGCTATTCACGACATCAGATCCTTGAGCTGTGTCAGGATCATCCAGAGCGATTCAGCCCAAATGTTGTGCTGAGACCGATTGTCCAGGATTATGTGTTGCCCACCTTTGCCTGCATTGCCGGCCCGGGAGAGGTGAGCTATCTGGCACAATACCGGACAAATTACGAACTGTTCGGCATCACCATGCCATTTATTATTCCAAGAGGGAGCTTTACCCTGGTGGAACCAAAAATAAGCAAGATCATGGACAAACTGCTCCAGGTCACGGGGAGACCAGGTTTTTCGCGCAAGCAGATTTACCATGCAATATTCGGAGATCTGCAACAACTGAAAAAAAACGCCGTCGGCATCTCTGAAAACCCTGAATTAGAGAGGCTGTTCGAAGAGACCAAAGAGGAGATCCGCAAAGCTTTTGCAGCACTAGGACCAGTACTTGCAAAGATAGATCCTACTCTTGAACCACTTCTGGCAGCTTCATCAGTCCAGTCAGGAAAAATTGTAGAAGGTATAGAACAAAAAGTATGGAAAGCAAGCAGACGCAAGCATGAAGAGCTGCTTGAGCAGATACTGAAAGCAGAAACTGCGCTTTTTCCTGAGGGATTGCCCCAGGAGAGGCTCATCAATATTTTTTACTACCTGAATAAATACGGCATGGAACTTATCGATATACTGAAAAACCTGCTGAACGGACACTCCACTGAAGCACATATCATTGTTGAGCTTTAGAACAGAACAGCTCTGTATCTTGCGATCCATCCTTTTGCATCAGACGACAGCAGTTACAGACAATACGAAGAAGCTCGTCCATAGAGGCCCCTTGGCAGATTTTTTTGACTGCATCCGCAATCTCAGTACAATACGCCATGCTCTTCAGGGATTGCATACCCCGTTTTTTATGGATATACTGCGAAACAGCCGCTGGAGTAACACCAAGCTTTCTGGCCGCTTGGGTTTGCGTCATACCGGTTTTTACAAGCCCGAGAGCAAGATCTGCCCTGATTTGGGGAAGGTAGTGCCATACTGCTTTTTCACATGGAAATATCACAAAAATAGTCGTATAGAGTTAACAATAAAACAATAATTACCCTAAGATCTCCAGAGTTAATGGCATACTCAAGCAAAACTATTGCAAGCTGGTCAGTCATCGTGTTGATACTTGTGCAGTTTATTCCACTCAACCGTATCAATCCGCCTGCGAGCTCAAAAATCAAGATTCCTTACACTATAACAAGCCTACTGAAAAAAGCTTGTTATGACTGCCACTCATACGAAACACGATGGACACGGATTGCCTACATAGCTCCCGCATCATGGTTTGTCACCGGTTTCGTCTCATCAGGCCGAACTGCCCTGAATTTTTCAACCGTGAAAAGCGATGAGATAACACCGTTACTGGCAAAAAAAATTCGAACTATAGTGAAGAAAGGGAATGCTCATCAGCAACTTTATCACCTTTTAAAACCAGAAGCTCAATTGAGTACCAGTGAAACCGAATTGCTGCTGAAATGGCTTGAATCGTTGCTCACAACTCGAGAAAATTCCGTATAATTTTTTTTCCCTCAACAGTCATGATAGATTCAGGATGAAACTGAACACCATAGAGCTTGAGTTGTTCGGAATCCATCCCCATAATCACCCCGTCATCACTCCAGGCCCGAACAACAAGTGATGATGGAAGCGACTCTCTTTCAACAATGAGTGAATGATAACGTGTAGCAACAAAAGGATTTTCTACTCCCCTGAAAATCCCGCATCCATCATGAAAAACCAATGAGGTCTTGCCATGCATAATGCGAGCCGCCCTCCCCACGACACCACCAAGAGCCACCCCGATCGACTGATGACCCAGGCAAACACCGAGCAATGGAATCTTCCCCTTGACGGCATGAACCAGCGAAACAGAAATTCCAGCATCATCAGGAGTGCCCGGGCCAGGAGAGATAACAATCTTTGCCGGATTTTTAGCAATAACGGCCTCGATCGAAAGTTCATCGTTACGACACACCTCAACAGTCTCCCCAGTCTCGCCTATATACTGCACCAGATTATAGGTAAAAGAATCATAGTTATCAACAACCAAAATCATGCACCACCCGGCTTAATAAATGTTTAAATAAATGGCTGGACCGCCCCCTCAGCCCCGGCGACAAAACGAAACATGGATTCATAAGCGCTACTCATGGTAACCTTGCGGCGCTCCATCACCATCATTGCCGTTTCCACTGCTTTTTCAACATCATAGCTCTCAAAACCGCCGCTCCCGCCCCATGAAAAAGAGGGTACCTCTTTCGGTGGAAATCCCCCGCCAAAAATATTTGCCCCCGTGCCGACCACCGTACCGGTATTGAACATCGAATTGATAGAACTCTTGCTGTGGTCACCCATCAACAAACCAAGAAACTGCAATCCCGTCTTATACACTTGGCCATTAATACTCAATTTTATCTGACTGTAGTTATTCTTCAGATCGCTTGTATTGGTACCTGCGCCAAGATTACACCAGGAAGAGATATAGGAATGGCCAAGGAAGCCATCGTGCTGCTTGTTGGCAAACGGTTCAATAAGGGAGTCCTCGACCTCACCACCAACTTTTGAGGCCATGCCAATGGCTACATTACTGAAGACCTTGGAGCCAATTTTAACCCTCGACCAGGGAGCAAGAAATACATTCTGCATCAACACCGCCTGAGGCTCTACAATTGCACCTGAACCAACAGCCACAAATCCCTCTTCAGCATCAAGCACTGCACCTGCTCGAATTACAGCTCCAGGGCCAACATAGATATTTGAACGATTGACGATAGCGACAGAGGGATGAACCTCTCCCTCAATACGACCAAGCTCAAGCGTTTCAGCATCCCGCAAAAGTTCATCTGCATGAAAAGCAATGACATCCCAAAGATTTTCAATGACCCGAAAGCCTGTTACCGTTTCAATGGCAAGTTCCTGGACTAGACGGGATGTATCAAAAAGATCTGGCATGAGACCTCCGTCAGCCGTTAGCAACAGAGAGCTGTCAACTCTGGCAAACAGAAGAGTATCGCCCAGCATGTAGCCCTTGCCTGAATCAAAGGCACCTTCAGTGATTGCTCGGGCGACAGCCTCATCACAGACAACACGACCATTTACCAGCAACACATCCCTCTCTTCAAGCCTGTTAACCAGAGACTCTGGATGCTGTTCAGCGAAAAATTGAGCAAGATATCGCCGCAAGTGATAGGTAAGCTTCGCTCTCCCCCTTGTTAAATGTTCAAGTTTCTCCTGAAGAGAGCGGAAACCGGTATAAAGACCATAAACCGGCTTAAGATTGACAAGAGGCTGTAGATCCAGTACCTTGGCATCCTCAAAAACAACAATCTGCATATTGCAAATACTCAGTAAATTTCAGACTTTTGGAGCTCTCAGACTGCGAACCAGCAACAAAGCCACCAACCAATATAAAAAAACAGGCCATAAGAGCAGTTCACCTCAATATTTTCTCACCTGGCAAAGCGTGAAATTACGTTTTTTAAATCAAAAAAAGAGAGTGTAACCAAGGATTATTTTATAGAACTAGCAATTGGTGACTATATTCCTGCGCAATAATTTTATTGCACGCCGAAGTGCGTGGAAATATTCAGGAATCACACAATTCTGCGGAGAACAAATGGATCAAGCATCACTGCAAGCTCATGACGTAACAAAAAGAAATCACTGGCACAACCGCCATCCAGCTGCCGGGTATACCAAGTGGATGAGTGTCGTTGACGAAAATATCGTCCACACTTGGGTAGAGGCAAAAACTGATGTCGTACTGGACTTTATGGATGCGGAGCTCTTGAAGGTTGTTCTTACTGAATCTGATCTCCTGAACAGACAGTTTCATATTTTGTTTGATCTCG
>SZYA01000074.1 GCA_005843815.1 Chlorobium sp. | reverse complement strand
TATCACCGAAAAGCTCCAATCTGATGCAGATTTTCGTGATCGTGTATCAGACTTTATTCTGTACCGTGGTTTTTTCTCAGCCTTTGATAATCTGAGGGATGTCAAAGGCGATGTAAAATTACAGTGCCTTGATGGAAATCAGTTTTCCAATAAGGTAGATGGGTTTAACTCGCATTTATCCAAGCAGGACGGGCATGAATGTCCATTTACAGGTGCCATGCATGGATATGAGCATTGGGTTGGGTAAGTCGGTTTTGAAGGCAAAAATGCAACGTGTTTCTTTGTTAATCAGCACAAAAAGCCAGCAAACAGCAGGCACAATAGTAACACTCCAAAAGCCTCGCTCATCACGGGGCTTTTCTTTGTCTGGTTTAATGCTGGCCTATATGCCAAGAAAAAAAGTGAGGCACTGCTTGTAACTGACCAGGGCATCATGGCCTTTCGCTGTTATACGGTACGTGGACTGCGGCTTGCCATCCTGAATATTCTTATCGCAAATGAGATAATCCGCAGATTCAAGCATTCGCAGGTGAACGCTTAAATTTCCGTCGGTTGTCTTGATCTGCTTTTTGATTTCGACAAAACTTGCTTGCTCAACAGCATAGAGGTACGAGAGGGCGGCAAACCGTATCCTGGCATGAATAACTTTATCCAGCAACTGATGGTTAAAGTTGCGAGGAACGCTACCATCTGGCTGGCCGATTGACTCTCTCCTTCTGGCCTGAATCAATCGGGCAAGAAGCGCTTTATTCTCGCGCTCGACCTGCTTTTGCATGCTGATGTCCGACAAAACTACCCGGTACTCCTGGCTATCATTGCTGAGGACAGCATCAATGCGAACCGTGTGGCTGTACAAAACCTCCTCATTGCTGGTTCCAAAAGGATCCGCAGATGGTGCTCTATCACTCTGGAGCATAGCCTCGCAGGAGCCATGCTCTCTGGTGCTGAAGACTCGCCCCAGCATCGTATTAAAAGCCGCAAGAGATTCCTCTGCAATAAATCGACCTAAATATTCGCTTTTCAAATGGGCTCGATTGACACCAAGGAGTTTTGAACTGGCCAGATTTGCTTTGCGTATCGTTCCCTCCCTGTCAAGTGTCAGGTAACCAAGCGGGGCAAAGTCATAAAGATCGGTATAGCAATCCAGACTCTCCTCCAGCTCAGCCCTTGCCTGAAGCAGTTCATCCTGCTGCATCTCCAGCTCAATCTGGTAAACCGCCAGCTCATGGATAATCCGTTGCATCTCATCAGGAGAGGAGGAAAAAGCCGTAAGCTCCTGGGGTATTGCGTTGAGATGTTCTTCAGCCTGCCGACGCAATCCTGGTAAATCGGCAGAAGGGTTTCTTTTTTTCATCATGAAGGGTTATTCTGAGTTATACAAGTGTCTGGAAAAACCCGGAACGATTGGGTAGCAACAAAGGTCATACAGACCTGGGAAGGGGTATCCATCTCTGGCCGAAACCAGGGCCGGGCATTGATTTTGAGCCACCGGCAGCAATTATACCCAGGCTGAAAAACGCCTGTCACCACATCTTTGACTGGTTGGTCCCCAGGAAAGGCACGAAATGCCGGATGCTCTTCGAACGAAAAATCGGAACCATCTTCCCGAACGGTTTTCCAATGAAGCTCGCTCGATGTTTTACCCAGCATCTCTTCTTTGGAGAACCCTAAAATACGTTCAGCCTCCCGATTTGCCATAAGAATTTTTCCTTTTGCATCCAGAAGCAAAGCCCCATCGGGTATTGCTTCAAACAAAAAGCTGAAACGATCTGCACTCTCTTGCTGAGCCATCTCTGCCTCTTTGCGCTCAGTGCTGTCAACAGCAACCGTGATTACACCAATAATTTCACCTGACGCATTTCGCCGAGGTTTTGCCATAAGATCATAAATTCGGAGAGAACCGTTTGAGCAGGAAACTGTCAAATCTCTGTGTACCGTCTCCCCGGTTGCAAAAACTTTTTGCTTAACCTCCACAAGCTCCGCAGCATTCTGCATATCAGGAAGCTCATCATCCCGCTGTCCGATCGAAACTGACGCATTGAACTCATGATGAGAATCGTAGAACCAGGTATAGCGGAGTTCCTTATCAACTGCCGCGACAATAATATCTGAACACTCAATTGCAGCTCGAAAACGCTCTTCACTCTCTCGCAGACTCTCTTCAAGCTTTTTAGCAACGCTGATATCGGTAAAGGTGATCACCACCCCGACAATCCTGTTTTCATGGGTACGGTATGGCATGATCTTGACGATAAACCAGCGCCCATCAGTTGCTGAAACCTCTTTTTCACTGAACACCAAAGAGTGAAGCACCTCCCTGGCATCATCAGCCAACCCTCGATAGTGTAAATCGGTTACAATATCGGTTATGGGGCGACCTACATCACTGGCTATCAATTTGAAAATGGTTGTGGTCTGAGTGGTGAAGCGACGGATGTTGAGCGCATCATCAAGAAAAAGGGTGGCAATATCTGTACTGTTCAGCAGGTTTTTCATATCGTTGTTCACCTGCGACAGGTCACTCACCCTCGACTGCAGCTCGTGGTTAACCGTCTGCAACTCCTCGTTCATCGACTGCATCTCCTCTTTGGATGTGGTGAGCTCCTCATTGGTGCTCTGCAGCTCTTCGTTGGCCGACTGCATCTCTTCGTTAGTGGATTTAAGCTCCTCATGGGAGCTCTGCATCTCTTCACGAATACCCAGAATCTCATCCCGCGCCTTGTTCAACTCATACTCGAGTGATGTCTGCAGGCCCCCTTCACTCTTTGCAACTGGAGGTTGATCCTCTCCTGTACCACATACAACCTTTTCAATATCGGTAAAAACAATCAAAACAAGACCTCGCAAGGCATCAGGCTTTTCAAGCAGCTCAATCGTCAGATTACATCTCTGGATGGCTCCTTTCGAACCGATGTTCACTCCATGTTTGGTAACAACTCCTTTCTGATGCAGCACACTTCCAAACAGAAGATTTAGTTCATAACGAAGCCCTTCACGCGCCATGGCAAAAATATTCCAGTTGGCTTTTCCTGCCGCAGGCTCAAGGTACTTGCCGGTATGACCGCTGATATAGACGATGTCTCCCTGCTCATTAGTCAGCACTGCAGCAGGAGTGTAATGCTGCAGGAGAAGCTGATCGGTTATTGCCTGGAGGTTGATTGCAGAGGTTTGTGATTTTGATGGAATGGGAGCAACAACGTGATGAGAGGGACGTTCGTGGACAAAGGAAAAAGGTATCGCAAGTGGCTCTAATCGAACTCCGTGGTTAAACTTTTTGAAGAGGCGTATTTTAGTGTCAATCGGTTTAAAGAGGTTGGTCAATGAACCCAAACTTTCGGCACTTCCCAAAAAAAGAATACCTTCAGGATTGAGACTGTAATGAAAAAGCGGCAAAAGCTTTTTCTGCAGCTCCGATTCCAGGTAGATCAACAGATTTCTGCAAATCAGGATGTCAAGTTTGGTAAAAGGTGGATCCATAATCACATTCTGGGGGGCAAAGACCACTGTTTCACGAATCTCCCGCGATATTCTGTAGCCATGGTCATCCCGTTCAAAGAATCGCAGTAATCGTTCTGGCGAAACTTCAGTTACAATGGTGAATGGAAAGTATCCTGTACGGGCTTTTTCTATAGCATCTTCATTAAGGTCTGTTGCAAATATCTGCAGTCTGAAATTTCCGGAAGGTTTAACCGTTTCAATCGCCTCCCTGAAGACGATTGCAAGAGAGTATGCCTCCTCTCCGGTGGAACAGCCAACCACCCATGCCCGAAGAATACCTCCAATCGGACGGGCCGCAAGAAGTGATGGAATTACCTTGAGTTTCAAAGCTTCCCACGCTAATGGATCGCGGAAAAATTTTGTTACTCCTATCAGAAGTTCTTTGAAGAGCAGGTTGGTCTCATGGGGATTTTCCTGCAAAAAATGGACATAGTTGGCAATCCGTTCAATTTGATGAATACCCATGCGTCGCTCAATCCGGCGATAGATGGTGCTTTTTTTATAGAGCGAAAAATCTTGACCAGTCTGTACCCGCAAAAGAATAATCACTTTTTCCAAACCACTCAGCACTCTCTCTTCCAGTGGAAGCTCCTGTTTTACTAACGAGGGAACACGCCCGAGCCGGGCAAGGATTTTTTCTGGAAGCTCCTCGACTGGAGCAATAACATCAACCGGGCAGAGATCAATGGCACCGCGTGGCATACCATCAAACTTGGCTGAAGAGGGCTCCTGCACAAAAATACCACCACCTTTCTCTTTGATAGCACGCAAGCCAAGGCTGCCGTCGGAACCCATTCCTGAAAGAATTACACCAATGCTTTGCTCCTGGAGGTCATCGGCCAGCGAGCGAAAAAAGAGATCAATGGGCAGCCGCAGCCCTCGGGGCTCTATGGGATCAAGCAGATGCAAGATTCCGTGCAGCAATGACATGTCCTTGTTTGGAGGAATGACATAAACATGATCCTTTTGAATTTTCAGGCGATCGCTGACCTGAACGATTGGAATGGTGGTCACCCGCTGAAGCAATTCAACCATCATATCCTTGTGGGTCGGATCAAGATGCTGAACAATCACAAAGGCAACCCCACATCCAACCGGAACATTTTTAAGGAAAGTCTCCAGCGCCTCCAACCCTCCGGCTGAAGCGCCGATACCAACAATAGGGAAAGAGTGACCCGCAGCATGCAAGGCATCAGTACCCTCTGGCTTTTTTGTTTTACGGGCACCGGATGGTTCTCTCTTCATTAAGCTCCTTTGTGTTTTAGCGCCAAGTATACGACAATTTTTCAGGGAAGCACAATCTCTCTCTTTATGCGTTCAAAGCGTGATCCATATCAAGCACTTCAAGAACTTTGCATGAAAGATCGAGACGGGAAAAAGGTTTTCCAATACAGGGTATATGCTCATCTTGTTCCCCATAATGCTCAAAAATATCAGCATTATATCCTGATATGAAAAGGCTTTTCAGTTCAGGACGGCTCTTTATCATTTCGAGAGAGAGATCCCATCCATTCGTTCCTGACATGATCATGTCGGTAACAAGCAGATGGATACGACTAGAATAATCGGCGGAAAGCGACAATGCCTCCGACAGGGTGGCGGCTGTCAACACATTATACCCAAAGCTTTTCAGAAATTCAACCGTCACTTCAAGAACAGAATCATTACTTTCCACAAGAAGGATGGTTTCGTCGCCTTCTGGGGCCTCGGCTGGCTCTTTTTCTGGTGAACTGCCTGGGGTAGTTTGCTTTCGGGCAAAAACAAGCAACTGATGGGGAAGAGCTGAAGATTTGAGCACAAACATCCGAAGCTCATTAAGCCTCTCCCTGATACTGCTACTCACATCCCCGGTTGCAATCAAAAGATCAATGTTGCCGAGCATGACCTGAAGGATATTGTTGAAATCGTGGGCGACACCTCTGGCAAGTCTGCCGATTGACTCCATTTTCTGCAAATGAATCAAACTGGACTGAAGTGCACCATTCTCTTGTTCTCTATGTTTTTGCCTGGTGATATCAGATACTGTTGTCCTGCATTCCTGACCATTATCACTAACGACAGCATCAATATGAACCGTGCGATGATGCCATGCACCGTTATTCGGCAACAAAGAGCTGAGATCATCCAGCGAATGAGAAAAATCATCAATATGGAGCCTAACTTCGCAAGAGACATGACCATCGCTGTTGAACGCCCTCTCCAGCAACGCATTAAAATCAGGAAGATCTTCAGGAGCAACAAACCTTTCGAAGCGATCGCCCACCAGCAGGGAGCGTTCCACACCAAGCAGTTTTGTACCGGTCAGATTTACCTGGAGTATGGTACCATCTCGTGCAAGCGTCAGATAACCAATTGGAGCAAAATCATATAGATCAGTGAATCGTTCAAGCCCCTCTTCCAGCTTTTCCCGCGATTGAAGCAGCTCCTCCTGCTGCATTTCAAGTTCGATTTGGTGAATTGCCAGTTCATGGATAAGTCGTTGCATCTCTTCATGTGATGCAGAGAACTTGAGAATATTCTTTACTCCACTTTTAAGATGTTCTTCAGCCTGCCTGCGCATCTCCGTGAAATTATTTGAAGCGATTCGACTCTTCTTCATGATAGGTCTGTTTATTTGTTTGCTGATGCACGGGATCAAAGGAAATACTGAGAGATAGCCAGCAAGATCACTATCCAGAATTTCTTACTCGGGGAAATTCCCTGATAAAATGTCACCATTACAAATGGTACCTAACCAATGTCCACTCCGAGGAAAGGTAACGAAATAAATTATCTCTTTATAAAACAAAGTTCTTTTATTCGCAAAAGGGGAGTTACAGAGAGATATTCATTGTCTCAAACAAAATATTCGCGCGCTCTTTTTCTCTATATGTTTAAATTTCAAAAACATAAGAGATGTTTCCCTCTATAGGTACATTTTTGGATTTGTATGGTTAGCATCGGTGTAATCCGTTTCAGGTCGCTATAACTTCTATTTATGTAATAAGATATTCTCTCTTTTTTTTGAATAGAGGAGGAGAATGGCTATTTTTCACCATCTTTAAAACACTTTAAATGGTAACGGCACCGTGCTTGACAGTAACTATTTCCATTATACCGACAAAAGGCTTACCTGCGATGAGGTTCGTCTTGAAGAGCTTGCCAGCACTTTTGGAACTCCTCTTTATGTGACTTCAGCCAAAAGCCTTATCGATAGCTACAGGGCTTTTGAACATGCGTTTGAGGCGTTACCCCATTTTACCTGCTATTCAGTCAAGGCAAACTTTAATCTCAAGGTTATCAGAACCTTTGCTGAGCTTGGGTGCGGATGCGATGTCAATTCCGGTGGAGAGTTGTATCGGGCATTGCAGGCTGGCGTTGCCCCTGAAAAAATTATTTTTGCAGGGGTTGGTAAAAAACACGAAGAAATTGCGTATTCTCTTGAGTGTGGAGTGCTTATGCTCAAGGCCGAGTCGATGTCGGAGCTTGTAACTATCGACCGCATTGCTGGAGAACTCGGTAAAATTGCCTCTGTCGCGTTACGAATCAATCCAAATGTGACTGCTGAAACCCACCCCTACATTACCACAGGTGACAGCAAGGAGAAATTCGGAATTGATGAGGCGGAGCTTCCCGAGGTTTTTGCGCTGGTTGGTCAGTTGTCGAACCTTCGTCTTATTGGTCTGGATATGCACATCGGGTCGCAGATCTTTGATCCGGAATATTATGTGGCAGCAACGGTAAAGCTTCTTGCTCTTTTCAATTTGTCGAAAACCCTGGGATTTGCGATCAAGTTTCTTGATATCGGTGGTGGTTTCCCCGTTACCTATGACCCGCTGAAACCGGCGACTCCGATTGAGTGTTTTGCCGAAAAGCTTATACCGATGTTGCTGCCTGCCGGTGTGACGGTGATTTTTGAGCCAGGACGCTATCTTGTTGCCAATGCTTCAGTGTTGCTGACCAAAATTCTCTACCGGAAGCGTAACCATGTTGGCAAGGAGTTTTTTGTGGTTGATGCGGGGATGACGGAACTGATTCGTCCTGCCCTCTATCAGTCCCACCATGAAGTTCAGGCTGTGACCCGACATGGTGAAACCGTTGTGGCCGATATTGTTGGACCGATATGTGAGTCGAGCGACTTTTTCGCCCGCCAGCGGGAAATTGATGCCGTTGCAGAGGGTGAACTGCTGGCGGTGATGTCGTGCGGCGCTTATGCTTCGGTCATGAGCAGCAACTACAATGGCAGGCTCCGCCCCGCTGAGGTTCTGATCAACGGTAGCGAGGTGATGCTTGTTCGCAAACAAGAAACCTTTGAACAGCTTGTCCAGAATGAGTTGTTCTGAGCGGTGACGAGGCTATGGGTGCAGGTTTTTGAAGATTTTGAGCGTTGCATCGGCCATGTTCAGGGTGTAGAAGTGAACCCCCATGATATGATGGTCAATCAGATCCTGAACCTGCATTGTTGCCCACTCAATGCCGATTGAAGCCACCTCGGCATCGTTTGCTGCCGCCAACACCTTGCGCAGAAGTGGAGCGGGAATTCTCGCTCCAAGTGCAAGCTCTGACATCCTGATCATCCCTTTTTTGGTGTTGATGGGCATGATCCCCGGAATAATGGGTACGGTAATACCGGCAATCTGGCAGCGCTCTACAAAGTCGAAGTAGTCGCGATTGTCGAAAAAGAGCTGTGTAACGATGTAGTCAGCTCCGGCATCGACCTTCTCTTTCAGGTACTCAATCTCCTTCATTCTGTTCGGAGTCTCGGGATGCCCTTCCGGAAATCCGGCTACCCCCACACCGATGTCGGGGTAGTTTGTTTTTATAAAGCGGACAAGATCAATGGCGTATGGAAAATCCTTGATGGCATCTTCAATCGAGGCCACTCCTGCAGGCTTGTCGCCTCTCAATGCAAGGAGGTTGTTGATGCCGTTTTCCCGGTAGTTCTGTAGAATGGTTCCTGTTTCCCCGGTGTCGGAACTGATGCAGGTGAGGTGCGACACAACGGTCAGCCCCGTCTCCTGCTGAATCTTCGTTACCAGATCATGGGTTCTCGAACGGGTTGATCCGCCTGCCCCGTAAGTTACACTGACGTAGGAGGGGTTGAGTGGTGAGAGTGCCGTGATGGTTTTGAACAGCGTCTCCCACTCTTCATCTTTTTTCGGGGGAAAGAACTCAAAACTGAAGACAGGTTTGGCCGCAGAGCCCAGAATTTCTTTGACAAGCATGCAGAGAGTGGCGGTTAGCGTTTGGAGGCTTAAAATAAAAAAAGTCAATATACAAAAACAATGGTGTGCCTAACGTAAAAAATATAAAGGAGCTGCGTGTGCCTGAACAGTTTGCTCTTGCGCCATATCCGGCAGTTCGGCTGCTGGTTGTGGTTATCTTGGGGATAGTGGCAGGGGTAAACCTGCCTCTTCCGCTGGAAATGTGGTTGTTATTATGCGCTTTCGCCCTTGTTGCTCTTTTGGCAACTCTACTCTACCAGCAAATCAGGCATCGCGCCTCCTCTTTTCCACATTTTTTCAGTGCGCTCAGTTACACTCTTTTCGTGCTCTTTTGCTTTGCAGCCTTCAGCACCTGCCGGCAGGACTATGCGCCACGTGATGGATTGTTGTCTTTTTGTGGCAAAAATGTGTTGATTTATGGCTGTATTGACGGACGTCCTAATTTCTCCGAATCCGGGGCAAGCTGGGTTATGGAGGTTGAGGAGGTTTTTGATAACGGCAGGACGGTGAAGCTGCATGACCGCGCGAAGGTCTTCATGCGCAATGGGGGGCAGGCGGGTTCCAGGGTTCAGAGTGGGGATATGGTGCGGGTGAAGGGGAAGCTCGACCTTATTCCTGAAGCATCAAATCGGGGAGAGTATGATCCGCGCAAAGCTGCACGTATGAAACAGATCTCGGTTCAGCTCTACTGTTCTGGCCCCTGGCAGGTGCTGGCGGATGGCACGTCGAGGCTCAATGGATTTGAACGTTTCATTGTGCAACCCACCTACAATTATATTATGAAGAGTCTTGATGAGCTGATTCCGGATGGGCAGGAACGCAAGCTCTCCTCAGGTGTGCTTACCGGAGAACGGGAAACCATGTCGGATGAGGTTTTTGAAGCCTTCAAAACGACGGGTACTGCTCATATCCTTGCGGTCTCCGGGATGAATGTAGGGCTACTTGCCCTTGTTATCCAGATTTTTCTCCAGCGAATGAAAATTACCACCATCGGACGGTGGCTTTCATTTTTGCTTTTTGTCTTTATCCTTCTGGTGTACTGTTCTGTGACCGGCAACTCAGCCTCGGTGAAACGTGCCGCCTTTATGGCGCTGGTGCTGATCGGTGGAGAGACGCTCGGCAGAAAAACGTATCCCGTCAATTCTCTGGCTCTTGCCGATATCCTTATTCTTCTTTCTGATCCTCTTGACCTGTTGAATCCAGGATTTTTAATGACCAATGGTGCCGTGCTGGCAATATTTCTGATCTATCCCATTTTCGTTTCTTCGCCGCAAAAAGGGGGAGGGATTCTGAAGGGTGTTGCAGGAGCGTTGCTCAGCAGCGTCATGATTACCCTGGCGGCCATTGTCGGGGTGTCGCCCGTTATCGCCTACTATTTTGGCACCTTTTCGGTGATCAGCATTCTTGCCAATATTCCCGTTGTCCTCTTTTCCACCCTGCTGATGTACGCCCTTGTGCCGATGTTGCTGGTGAACCTTGTCTCGGGTTATGCGGCCTCATTTTTTGCCGCGAGTTCCTTTTTTCTTGCCGAACTCACCCTTCAGTCGGCGCTTTGGTTCAGTCGAATTCCCTATGCGTCAATCACGATCAAGCCTGATGCGATAGAGCTCTTGATCTACTACATGATGCTTGGCATGACTCTCTATTTCATCAATCGACAAGTGTGGGGCAAAGTTGCTGTGACGCTCCTCCTCGGAGCAAACATACTTTTCTGGTACTCTTTTTGTCTGCAACCTCAGCCTGTTGCTCCCGCTCTGCTGACCGTCAATCTCGGTAAAAATCTTGCCACGCTTTTTTCTTCAGCCACCGAAACCGTGCTGATTGATGCTGGTAAGGCACCCCGCGACCAGAAGCGTCTTGCCCTGCAGATTGATGCTTATGGCCTCAATGCCCCAACTGCCGTTGTGCAGTTTTATACTCCCGACTCCCTTATTGCGCAGGTGCCTGCCCGCCAACACCTTCTCCAGGCCGATACAACGCTCATCCTTCCCTCTATGGTCATTGTCCGCCCCGAAGAGAAGGTGATTAAAATCTGGAGCCGCAATTGCTCCATGCTCATGGTGTCGGGCACAAGCCGCCTGAAAGAGGTGGAACTCTACAAAGCTGATATTGCAGTTCTCTGGCTCTACCGTTTTGCAGATAAACAGCAACAACAGATTATTTCATGGCTTCTCTACGCAAAGCCAAAGCGCTGTATTCTTGTGCCGGGCTCATTTCTGTCGCATGAGCAGCTTCTGGCGTTGCAGCGCTTTGCAGCGGTGAACCCCGGAGTTGAGGTGCGCAGCAAGACGAGGCAGGTGGTGGTGAGGTAGGTGGGTGGCGGTAGAGCTTTTGCAATACAAAACCATCGTATTGGGGGAGAATGTTACGTTTATGCTAACCGGGGCAAAACTCTTATAACATTTGCTATGCTATAGAGATTTGTAAGGTTTTTATGAAAAAATAACATAGCATAACGAATCAGGAGCAAAATTTTAAAACGTACAAATACAGTATTATCATCAAATCGCCATGCAGCACAAAAAACACTGGGAGCAAGTCTACTTTACAAAATCAACTGATTCGGTCAGTTGGTATCAGGAGCATGCCGGGCGATCTCTCCGTTTTGTCCATGAAACTGATCTTCCCGAGAGTGCTTCAATTATTGATGTTGGTGGTGGTGCATCGACATTGGTTGATGATTTGCTTGGTGAGGGCTATTCTTCGGTTACTGTGCTGGAGCTCTCTGCCGCAGCCCTCTCTGCTGCCAAAACGAGACTTGGTGAACGTGCGGAGAGTGTCACCTGGATTGAGGCAAATATTACAGATGTTACCTTGCCTGCCGGGGCATACGATGTTTGGCACGATCGAGCGGTTTTTCATTTTCTTACGACCACCGAGGAGCGCAGGGCATATATTGCAACACTCATGCGAGCTCTCAAACCGGACGGACACGTCATTATCGCGACATTTGCTGATGATGGCCCGATTCAGTGTAGTGGGTTGCCAGTGATGCGCTATTCACCATCCAGGCTGCATGCCGAGTTTGGTTCTGCATTTACTCTGCTCAAGCAGGAGCGAGAGGAGCATCAGACACCCTCTGGTGCAGTTCAGAAGTTTATCTACTGTTACTTTCGGAGGGTTTGAACACCACTGATCTGCCGGTGAGCTTGCGCAGGTGCCAAGAGGCCTCTTTTCAGCAGCCAGATCTCTTCCTGATCGATGTCAAAGATAAAGGCGTCGATCTTTTTTTTGCACTTCCAGCCGGTTTTGAAGAACCTTAGGTCGTATATTTTCAGGAACAATTTATTAACGAACCCGTTATCTCATCATTGTCAATTATGATTGAAGTGCTCTCATTTTCGATTCTTCTCGCTCTTTTTGTCTTGCTTGCTTTTGTGGCATATCGCCTGGTTCGTGATGCTCCGCTGAAGGCAGAGCTCCAGCGTCTCCAACGTGTTGAGGAGGAGGCTCACACACTCTCAATCCGGCTTGAATCGAAATCGCAGGAGCTTGAGGAGCTGAAAATTCGTCAGGCCCGGCTTGAGGCTGATATCAGTAACGAGCAGCGCAATGCTGCCGAGAAAACGGCTTTGATGCAGGAGTCAGAATTGCGATTGAAAGGGGAGTTTGAAAACCTCTCCAACAGGATTTTTGAGGAGCGGGGGAGGGCGCTTGGCCAGGAAAACCGGGAACGGATGGACTCTCTTTTGCAGCCTCTGCGCGAGCAGCTTGAGGCTTACCGGAAGAGGATTGAGGAGGTGCATGATACGGATACTGCGCTGTCGGGCCAGCTCATTGAGGAGGTGCGTCAATTGCAGAAACTGAGCGGCAGAGTGAGTGACGAGGCCAATACCCTTGCCAGAGCTATCAAGGGTGACTCGAAAAAGCAGGGTGACTGGGGGGAGATGATTATTGAGAGGATTTTTGAGGCTTCGGGGCTTGCAAAAGGGCGTGAATATATGGCACAGGAGAGTTTTCGGGAGGATGATGGTTTTCTGAAGCGCCCTGACTTTATGGTCTTGTTGCCTGGGAACAAGTCGGTTATTGTCGATTCCAAGGTCTCTCTGACTGCTTATGAGCGCTTCTGCAACCTTGATGAGGATCCTGAACGCACTCTTGCCCTCAAGGAGCATGTGCAGTCAGTGCGTCGCCATATCGCAGGATTGCAGTCGAAGGAGTACAGCGGTATTGGTGGCAACAGTACCCTTGATTTTGTTATTCTCTGCATTCCTCTTGAATCCGCCTGGCAGGCGGTGATGCAGGCTGATCCCGATATCATGTACAATCTTGCCGGTAAAAATGTTGTTCTGTGTGGCCCGACGACGTTGATGATCACGCTCAAGCTCATCGCCCAGATTTGGCGGCGTGAGAACGAGAATCGCAATGCCGAGCTGATTGCGGAAAAAGCGGGCAAGATTTATGATCAGGTTCTGCTCATTTTCGATGCCATGATGGAGGGTCGCAAACGACTTGCCGGTGCGTCCGACTCGTTTGATGTTGCGCTGAAACGCATCAAGGAGGGAAGAGGAAATCTTATTGGCAGAGTTGAAGATATCCGCAAGCTTGGCGCCAAGGTGAGTCGCCAGATTCCTTCCGGGATTGCTGCTGAAGCGGCAGCAGGTGATGACACCCCGGTCGCCGAGTAGCGCATCGATACGGCCTTCGGCCTACTCAGGGACCGAACAGGGGCAACTCCGGTCGCCGAGTAGCGCGTAGCGCGTATCGAGGCGCACGGATTAATCCCCCCCCTCTTCCCCAATAATTAATTTTGCTTTTGTTCTAACTGATACTATATTGATATCAATTAAGGGGAGCTATGAAAGTACTGACAAAAAAAACGGATTACGCGATACGGGCTCTTTTGATGCTCGGAGCAAAACGAGGCAGTTATGTTTCAGCCAAGTCGATTTCGGTTGAGCAGGATATGCCCTACCAGTTTCTTCGGGGAGTGTTGCAGGAGATGATTCGTCACGGTTTGATTGTGTCGAAAGAGGGGGTGCAGGGTGGGTTTATGCTGGCAAAAGAGCCTGGTGAGATTGGTGTGAGGCAGTTGATTGAGATTTTTCAGGGGACGGTGCAGGTGTCGGAGTGTATGTTTCGCAAGCAGATTTGTGCCAACCGATCCCGTTGCGTACTGCGTCACGAAATTATGAGGATTGAACAAGTTGTTCATCATGAATTTGAACAGGTAACGATAGGCAAACTTCTACGGAAGCTTGATGCTGCGGCTAACATGATGCCAGCGTTGACTGACGGAGAAAAGCAAGAGTCTACAATAGTAAAAGAGGGGTAATGAAAATGAAACGAGAGATTATTACCATAGATGAGAGGCTCTGTACAGGCTGTGGAGATTGTATTCCTGGTTGTCCGGAAGGAGCCTTGCAGGTGATTGACGGGAAGGCACGCTTGATCAGCGATCTTTTTTGTGACGGTCTTGGTGCCTGTCTTGGCCACTGCCCAACCGGCGCAATGAAAATTGAAACCCGTGAAGCTGAGCCCTACGACGAAAAACGGGTTATGCAGGAGAGTATTGTGCCTGGTGGTGCTAATGTTATAGCCGCGCACCTGCGTCATCTGGCCGATCATGGCCAAAGCTTTTTTTTGCAGCAGGCGCTTGAATACCTCGAAGAGAACTCCCTTGCTAATCCTTTGAAAAATGGTAGAGAAGCAAAATCTGTTGCACAGCAGCCTCATATCGCGCACCATCATCATGAGGGTGGATGCCCGGGGAGTCGGATGATGGATTTTGGTGAAAAGGGAGGCCGTAGTACTGCTCCTTCCGGGGGTGTTGAGAGTGCCCTTCGTCAATGGCCGATTCAGCTTCATTTGGTTTCACCGCAAGCGCCATATTTACAGGGTTCAGATCTGTTGCTTGCTGCCGATTGCACCGCCTTTGCCGTTGGGGATTTCCATGGTTCATTCATGCGCGGAAAAAGTCTGGCCATTGCCTGCCCTAAACTTGATTCCGATATGGAGATTTATGTTGAGAAGCTTACAGCCATGATTGATATGGCTCGTCTCAATACTATTACGGTGGCAATGATGGAGGTACCCTGTTGTGGCGGGTTGATGTCGATTGTGGCAGAGGCGCTTCGCAATGCACAGCGCAAGGTGCCGGTGAAAAAGGTGGTTGTCAGCCTGCAGGGGGCGATTCTGTCGGAGGAGTGGGTTTAGTAAACTGGATAATTGAAGTAAATAACGGTGATATGCTGAAGGATGCGATGGGTGGATATCGGGGCACAGCGTGTGAGATAAGCAGGATTATTATGGAGCATCCGGAGAATGCGGAGGCTTGGTATAACAGGGGCAATGATCGAGCAAGTTGCGGGGAGTTTGATGAAGCGGTCAGTGATTATACGATGGCGCTTCAACTTGGTCTTCGGTTTCGTGAAGCGGTTAATGCCTACGGTAATCGTGGTATGGCAAGGGTTGAAACCGGTGATCTGGATGGCGCAATTGAGGATTTCTCTGAGATCATTGAACGGAAACCAAAAAACCTGTGGATGTTACGCACAGCATATCTGAACAGGGCTTTATTGAGGGGGAAAAAAGGCAATAAACCTGGTGCCGCAGAGGACAGGAGTGCAGCGCTGCGATTGTCGGGCCCTTCAACAGTTGCTTGTTGAGTAAGTGCCGCATAAAGCCGGTCGCCGAGTAGCACGAAGCGCGTATCGAGGCGCTACTAAGCATCCGAAACAAGATTTTAAGAAATAGAGTCTCTTTCACTGACCAACAGGAATGAGATACAGTTGTTCAATTAACATAACAAAAGGAGAAAACGATGGGAATGT
>SZYA01000043.1 GCA_005843815.1 Chlorobium sp. | reverse complement strand
GTCAGTCCGACAGGCTGCTAGCTTGAGCGATTTTGCATAAATAAAGCTCCCATCTTAGGGTATAAAGTGTTACATGGTAATGATTAACGACACGATTACCATTCAAGATCACCAAAACCCAATAGGTAGAGAGCTTCATGGCAAAAGATACCAGCATACCAGAGAAAAAGAAAGAACAAATTCACGCAATCCAAGCAACAGATGACCAGTTGACTACCAGATCGTGCTTAAGCTTTTTTGCCATCTATCTGCGAAGCATTCAGCTCCTTCCAATAATAGAACGCCTGTTCGGCAAACTGCGGAAAAACAAAAAGGGACTGCCAATTCCAGAGCTGTTCGTGCAGGTACTGAGCTTTTTCATGGATGGAACAAGTCGACATCTAACAGGGTTTGATCAGCTCAAGAAGGAGGAGAGTTATCTTGATGTCGTCGGGAGCGAGAGATTGGCTTCGTCTCATGCGATAAATCGTTTCTTTGGGGCTTTTTCACATTGTCGGGTTTACCTGTTCCGGAGGTTGTTACAGGATTTATTTATCTGGCGGCTGAAGCTGACCAAACCACCGGTTATTATCCTGGGTATCGATACTGCGAAGTTTTTTTGCACACGGCGCTCTGTCGCCTGCCCGAGCAGGTCAGAGATTCGCTATGTAAAGCAATCTATGCAAAACAAAAACCCCCTGGCAAATGTGCATACTTGTCAGGGGGTTGATAACTCCAGCCAAAAAGGGTCAGTAGCGATCCCTTCTTGGTGATCTCTCCTCACGTGGTCTCTGCTCACGAGGTTTTGCTTCGTTCACTGTTACCGTGCGGCCATTCAAATCCTTGCCATTCAGCGATTCGATTGCTTCAAGAGCTTCGCTATCCTTGGGCATTTCAACAAATCCAAAACCTTTGGAACGACCCGAAAATTTGTCGTTAATAATGCTTGCGTTAGCTACCTCTCCAAACTCGGAGAAAGAATCGCGCAGATCATCCTCAGAAACAGTGTAAGCCAGATTACCGATGTAAATATTCATTATTGAGTTCTCAGTGTACATGTGCGTTGATAGATAGAGATACCGGCAAGTAACCAAGGCACAAATTACTTGAATAGCGACCAGCCAACCATTGACTGACTTCTATGTGCAGTTTAACTGAAATAAAGATAGTTATCAAACAAAAAATGCAATAACCTGATAATTTTGAATAAAAAAAAAGGCGGGAATATCAAATCCCGCCCTTCGTCTCTCTTTTGAAAGCTGTTGCTTCTATCCGATGTTACGGGAGTTATCTCTTGTCAGGCACGACACGCTCCTCTTTCACCGCATAGTTGATCAGATAATCGTAAAGCCTGATCAAACGCGAATTCTGGTTGTTCTGATCAATCCAGTGACCAATCATGCCAATCGTACGTGCCAGAACAAAGAAGCCATTCAGTGAGTATTCCGGAAAGTCAAGATCCACAAGAATACAGCCAATGGTACCATCAACATTGAGGATAAGGTTATCCTTTTTGGAGGTGGTGATCTTTTCAACCTGTAGCGCATAATCAAGGCATGGAGTGTGCAGTGTCGTCTGCCCCTTGACATACTCGACCAGGTATTTTACCCGTTTATCAGGGTTTTTGAGGCTTTTGACTCTGTGACCAATACCTGGTACCGGCCCTACATTCTGCTTCATCCAGTTCAAAAATCCTGGGATATCGTTTGGATACTCCTTGACACCATATTTAAAGTATTTGCCGGCATTGGTAACCGCACCGCCAAATCTTGGGCCAATCATGGTCATACCTGCTGAGACAGCTTGTGGCAGATCAATACCTGCACAAGCAGCAATAATAGCACCAAAGGCTCCCGATACTGCCGGGCCATGGTCGGCAGAAATCATGATAATGCGCTTGATGATCTCTGACTCCTCTTTTGATGGAAGTTTTTTGTTCCAGAGAAGACCAATGACATCCTCAATACCATACCCTTTTTCACAGAGTTCTGATGCTGAATAGCCGACATAACGGGGCTCTTCGCCACGGTCATCGGAAATAGTGGTACGAATCAGCGGTTCAACAATCACATCGCCCTGTTTCATAACTTCCTGAACGCTCGGCGGCAATGCGGGCAGCAGTTTTTCATCAAGTTCCGCTTCCGGCTTGATGGCACCACTCTTGAGCAGCTCCTGGTAAACCTGTTTGATTGCCTTGCTCAATCCACCAAAGGTGTCGGGAACAACCGCACCGGCTGCACGAAGAGCATTAATTTTCGACCGGGCTGACCCGAGCCCTTTTTTGCCCTCTTTTGCGCCAGCATGACCAAATTTCATACCCTGTGGCAGTACATCCTGGCAGGTTCCGCCGATGGAGGCGATCACCTTGATACGGCGGATCTCCTGGCTGAGCCATTCCGCAGCCTCCTCCTCAAGCGTTCCACCCACTTCACCCACAATCACAACAGCCTTGGTGTCAGGATCGTTTTCAAACATATTGAGATAGGTCACAAAGTCTGTGCCAGGATAGGAGTCGCCACCGATAGCCACAGCGGAAGTTATTCCATCACCATTCTGGGCACAAAGCCACATGGCTTCGTTCGACAGTCCACCTGATTTGGTTATGACACCAAATGAACCAGGACGATAAAGGTTACAGAGTTTCAGATTTTTGTACTCACCGCCGATAACACCAAGGCGGCACTCCCCTGCAGACATGATACCAATTGAGGATGGACCATTGAAAATTTTGCCCGTTTCAAGTGCATGCTTCCTGAGGCGTTTGGCATCTTTCTCGGGAACTCCTTCGGTAATCATGGTGACCAGCTTGATCCCTTTCGCGTCCAGGGCCTCCTTGGCCGACTGGTAGGCTCGTGAAGCTCCGATATAGATAAGAACAGTATTAATTTCCGGATTCTCTTCGAGCGCTTTTCCAAGCGAAGAGTAGACGGTAACATTGTTCAGTTCACCACCACGGTATATCTCTTTTTGCTGACCCTCTTCCGGTGGATAGACAAATGCCCGTACCGTCAGCGGCCGATTGACCAGAAAGTCAAACTGGGCCATCCGCCTTGCAGCATTCACTCCAGCAACACCGCCAATGATGACCGCTCGTGTATCCCTGTTTGCTAAAATACTCACGATTCTTTACGGTTTAATAATTTATAAGTTTCTCTCCGGGCGTTCCTGCGATACAGCCTGACCTACGCATTCAAGGCCAGATCAACAATATCGGTCATAGGCATACTGCGATCATAAACGTGAATATCAAAACCCTCTTCCTGCAACAGCTTCATTGCTGCAAGTCCCTGATTTTCATTGGGGCCACCACGTCTCACCCAGATTTTCACGTTTTCAAGATACCCTTTTGATTTACTCTCACGGAATCCATTGATAATTCCGCTGAAGGTTGCCTTGACATCAGTGAAATTGGCGATTGCGCCACCGACAATAATGTGCTTGATATTTGGCAGTCTGCAGATGGTCTCAGTCAGAGCTTCAACCGCCCAATCCGGAGGATCACCAGAATACTCTGCGTAATTGGCAATGGAACCGCCCCTTGCCACCACAGCATCAGAATAAAAGACCGAAGCGCCGCCGCCTGCAGTCAACAGGGCAATATTTCCACCAGGAACCTCAACCAGTTTTACCGATCCCTTGATACGGGCATCAATATCCATAATCTGCTGCTCGGCCTCGGTATAGGAGCGACCAATTTCTGAAACCGGCTTGAAATCCCAGTCGGGATGACGGAAACGGGCATCCCAATCAACATTCATGACCGCATCAAGCGCAGCAAATCGCATGTCACTCTTGCGTATGACAAGCGGGTTGATCTCGATTGATTGTGCATCCTCGTTGTCGAAACAGAGAATAAGGCGTGATGCGATTTTTGCAACGCGCTCAGCAACTTCTCCGATAAAGCCAGCTTCCAGAGCTGCTTCTGTAATTTGTTCAATACTTGGTGTCATATCAAGGGGAATAAAGATCCGCTTGACGGTATCCCAGTTATCCTCAATATCCACTCCACCCTTGTTTGAGAAAAGCAGTTCACTGCCATCGCGATTGCCGGCAATGGAGAGATAGTACTCTTCGTCATGGTCAAGCATTTCAGCGACAATAACCTGATGGACAACAGAGGTGCCTATCTCACGTCCTATCATCTCTTTTGCTGCTTCAACAGCACCCTCAAGGTTAAGTCCAAGCTTGACAAGCCCCAGCTTGTACCGCCCGCCGATCGCTTCATGCGCTTTAACGACGAGTTTTGATTCTCTCAACCATTTATTAGCTTCCCCAAGTTGCGCAAGGCGGTCGGGATCCATGATAACAACATAATTTGGCACGGGAATGCCCCATTTGTTGAATAACTTCATGGCTGGCCCTTCAAGTATCTTAGCCATACTGTCGGTATTTGTATGTTAATGGGTAGTATCTATCAGCGAAAAGTGCAAGATTTTAAGTTAACTAATTTTTTATTCCATACAATCTTTATTAATTATTTTTTATATGTCCTCTTTTTTGTTCTGGTGGCAGCATCTCCCTTTCCATACGAATCCAGTGATCTTTTCTGTTGGCACATTTGCCATTCGATGGTATGGAATGATGTATATCGTGGCCTTCGCCATTGTTTATCTCCTTACCCTCTATCGCATCGACAAAGAGAGATTATCCTTTGAACCCGCCTATATCGGGGATGCCCTGACTTGGGCGATGGTTGGCGTGGTTCTTGGTGGACGTCTTGGTTATATCCTCTTTTATGGCACAAACTCTTTCATCGCCGATCCGTTGGGAAGCATTACTCCCTGGAGTTTGTCTCCCGAAGGATGCCATTTTTCCGGCATTTCGGGCATGTCCTACCATGGAGGAGTTATTGGAGTTATTGTTGCTCTTCTTGCATTTACCAAGTCAAGAAAAAGAGGCTTTTTTGAGACATTTGATCTCTTTATTCCAGCCATTCCCCTTGGCTATATGTTTGGCCGTATCGGTAATTTCATCAACGGCGAACTCTACGGGCGAGTAACTGAATCGGCAATTGGCATGTATTTCCCTCTTGCTCCCACTTGGGAACTCCGACACCCATCACAGCTCTATGAAGCCTTTTTTGAAGGCGTTGTGCTTTTTGTTATTCTCTGGCTGATTCGCAAAAAATCCTCAACTCCCGGATTTCTTTCGGCCATCTATCTTTTTGGTTACGGATTTGTCCGCTTTTTTATTGAATTTTTCCGCGAGCCTGATGTTCAGCTCGGCTTTGTACTGCTGAACTTTTCCATGGGGCAGGTACTCTGTTTTGTGATGATGATCGCTGGTACAGCACTTTTTTTTGCCACCAGGCCGTCAGCGAGATCATGATTTCGGTTTACGAAGAAAAATATACCCTGTAAAAGCGATCAGCGCCGCTGCAATGGCCCAAAGGTAAAGAGCAAAATGCTCCCCCCCTTCGTACATACTGAAAATGCCGAAGAGAAAAAAGATCACGGCTGCCCCGATTTTGATAATGTTTTCGGGCAGCCTCGCACCGAGCATTTTACCTGCAACAATGGCAAGGCCATCAGAAATCACCATTCCAATGGTTGAACCGAGCCAGACAGGTAAAAATGGATGGGTTGAGGCAAGGGTGATGGTAGAGAGCATGGTCTTGTCGCCCAGCTCAGCCATAAAAAATGTTGAAAAGACCAGCCAGAAGGGGTTAATGCCTGTTTTACAGCTCTCTTCGTCATCATCCAGAGTATCACCGCGCAGCGTCCAGAAACCAAAGGCAATAAAGGCAATACCAGCCACAAATTTAATCCACTCTGTCGGCAGCTTGTCGCCAATAAACCAGCCGATACCAGCCGAAAAAACATGAATGGCAAGGGTGGCCCAAAAAATCCCCCATAATACCACCCCGGTGTTGTAACAGGTGGCAAGAGTCAGTGCGACAAGTTGGGTTTTGTCGCCCAGCTCAGCCAGGAAAATCATGACAAGTGAAAGCCAGAATGCGTCCATCGACAGGATGATTGGTTATTGATTCGACAGTACCGGGTATGCGTCTACATAAATATTCCGCAAGTATAGGGCAATAAGAGGGGATGTACAAATAGAAAAGGTGTTACAGAAAAAACTATAGCCTTTCCGGGGCTTGTTCTCTCATCGCACTCGATGCAATTACTTTGGAGGTGACTATATTTTTTTTCTGCTGAATGTTTGAAATCATCCTGAATTATCATGAAATTGATGGAGAGGTAAGCCTGAACAATAAACGTCTAACGCTGTCACCGGAGAAGGGGAATGGTTGATGTAAGAACAGCCGCCAAGAGCGATGTACCGAGATGCGCCGAGCTCCTTGGAATTCTCTTCAGACAGGAGCATGATTTTACCCCTGACGCTGAACGGCAGTCGAGGGGGCTCTCGATGGTTATCCACCAGCCGGAGCTTGGGCGAATATTTGTCGCAGAAGTTGACGGTACAATTCAGGGCATGGTCATGCTGCTGTTCACCGTCAGCACCTTTCTCGGCGAAAGAGTTGCCCTGCTTGAAGATATGGTTGTCGATCCTGCATGGCGGGGCAAGGGTCTTGGGACGCTCTTGATTGAAGAGGCTCTCGATTTCGCCCAAAGGGAAGGGTTTGGCCGGATAACCCTGCTGACCGATCGGGATAATGAAACGGCACAGCAATTCTATACTTCAAAAAATTTTACCCAGTCTGAGATGGTTGTGTTCAGAAATTGTCTCAGTTCGTCTTCAGATCAGGAGAGCGATGAGTTGCAATCAGGGCAGCCTTTCGGGCAGGATAGAGGCTGACAACAAAAGAGAGCGCTATGGCCGTTATCCCAACGGCTATGAAGTCAACGGCTTGCATGCTCACCGGGTATGCATCAATAATAAAGGCGCTTTTTGAGGGAAGCTGTACGATGCCATAAAGCTCCTGGAGCTTGCAGATACTCCAGGCAATGCTGATTCCAGCAAGAGTTCCAACCAGCCCTGTGGCTCCGCCCTGGGCGATAAAGATAGCCATGAACTGGGGTCTCTCCATACCAAGACAGCGAAGGTAAAAGAGCTCTCGCTGCTTGTCAATTGCAGTCATGGCGAGCGCTCCAGTCAGGCTGAGCGAAGCCACCAGAACAATAAGCATGAGAATAGTGAAGCTGGCCCATTTTTCAAGCAGCATCACCGCAAACAAGTTGCTGTATTTTTCTTCAAGAGTTCGCAACCTGCATGTTGATTTGAGGGTACTACCTGCCAACCATGTTCGGAGTTGACTGGTAACCGTTTCACGAGAGTGACCATCCATTATTCTGATATCAATGCCTGAAAACTCCCCCTTTCCAAGCAAAAGCACTTTCTGGGCAAAACGATCTGAGGTGAGCACATAACGATCATCAAAAAGCTTCTGGAGAGAAAAAATAGATGAGACTGTTGTTTCCGGTATACCAAGAGCAGGAAGCAGCCAGGGCTGCGAGAGCGATTCCAGCCCCAGAGAGATCAGTTCCGGGCTGAACATCTTTACCCTCCGGGAGCGATAGAGATTTGTCCGATAGGCAAGAAGTTCTCCAACTGCTATGGTTTCAGAGGTGAACAACGGGCTCTTTGCCCTGGTCTTAACCATCAGGCGACGTTGTGAGGCATCATTGAGTCCCTTGAGGATAACAAGTTCGCTTTTCTGTTCGGTGGCTAAAATCGCCTCTCCTTCGGCATAAGGCTCGGCGGATGCAACTCCATCGAGCGCTCTTATCGCCTGCAGAAGGCTGTCTGATACAGCAATCGATCGACCATCATAAGGAATACACTGAACAGGACTGTCAATGGTCATAAAAAGATCGCGCGCAAGTTTTTGAAAGCCGTTCAAAACGCTCATGACCACCAGCAGAGTACTGACCCCCACAATAATTCCAGCGAGACTGATTGCCGAAATAACATTGATTATCCGGAAACGTTTGCGGGCAAAACTGAATCGTTGCGCAATCCATAAACCAGGTTTCATACCATCGACAGTAACAATTATTTCAAGTAGCCAGGGCTCTCCCTGGTTTGAGCCCTGATGCAATACGGGCCGGGATAAAAGCAAAGAAGAGGGTCAGCGCCATTACAGCCATTGAGACCGTCGCATAATCCGTCGGATTGATCAATAGTGGAATGTGGGTGAGGAAATAGCTTTTTTCAGGGAGCGTAACAAGATGAAAGCGCAGTTCAATGAGTGAGAGTGAGAGGGCAAGCATATTGCCGGCAATAATCCCGCAAAGCGAAATGAGAAAGGCCTGCAGCATAAAAATTCTGCTGATCTTTCCGGGTTCAAAACCAAGTGCACCCAGCATTCCTATTTCACGGGTTTTTTCGATAATCAGCACCAGAAGAGTAGAGATAATATTGAAAACAGCCACAATGGTGATGGTAACAATCAGCAGTGGTGTCATGTTTTTCTGGAGTTTGAGCCACTCAAAAAGATTGGCATATCGTTCAAAGACGGTATACCCATAAAATGGAGTGCCAAGGCTATCTATTATTCTTTTGACGGTGTTCGGGAGTTGGGCAAGATTATGAACGTTGACATCGTAGCCACTGATCATCGAAGGATTACAACGCTGTTGCAGCGCGGTCAAATCAGAGAGCACAACAAAATCATCAAATCCCTCCTGCAATCCGGTATCATAAATCCCGCAGATGTAGCCAACTTCAAGATTCAGGGAAGAGAAGAGATCAACAATCCCTGCATTCCCTGCAAAAAGTTTTTGAGCTGACCCGTCAGCTCCAAGCCCTGCCAGCATAACCTTCTGGCCAACCTTGAGCTTGAGATTTTCAGCAAGTGTTTTGCCTGCATAAAGCGAAATCCCCTCCCCCTTACCAGGAATTGCAATGCTCCCCTCTTTGAGAAATTTATGCAGAAAAGCTCTCCGCTGCTCCTCCTTGACTCCCTTGACTAACACAGGCTTACTATCCCACCCACCATCTCGATTAGAGTTCCGACTGCGGAGAACAAAACTTTTTTCAAGAAATGGCGAGACCTCTGCAATATTATCCTGATCTGCTATTGTGGCAAGAGTGGAACGGCGCTCCTGAAAAAGCTGCTCATCTGGTTGACGAACCTGAATGTGGGCGCTGAAGCTGATCAGCTTTTTTTCAATACTGCCAGCAAATCCGTTGACTATCGAAAGGGTCAGAATCAGGGCAGCAGTTCCTACAGCAATGCCCGCCACTGCAACCATAATAATAAAGGTTGGCTTTGAGGTCGAACGCTGTTTGAAAGCAAAGCGGCTTGCAATATAGATCTCGGGCTTCATCCGGGAGTACCCTGACTCTCCATTGATGCAAAAACAACAACTTTGTCTCTTCCCTCAGCTTTAGCTCTGTAGAGGGCCCGGTCGGCATTGGTGATGAGGGAGGGCCAGTCAAGGGCATCATCCGGAAAGGTGGCCACTCCAATACTCACGGTAAGCTCTCCGGCAGGTTGATTCTCTTCATGAGGAAAAGGGTGTTCACTGATAATCTTGCGCAGACGTTCGGCGATGTCACGCGTTGTTCCCGTATCAGTTTTCGGAAACAGTAACGCAAACTCTTCGCCTCCAAATCTTGAGGGGACATCATAAGCCCTGCATTGGCTGCTGATGAGGTCGGCCAGAATTTTAAGCGCTTTATCCCCGGCAAGATGGCCGTTGGCATCATTGTAACGCTTGAAATTATCTATATCAATCATTGCAAGAGAGACCCTGTCATTAAGGCGCTTTGCCCGCTCAATATCAATAATGAGATGCTCCTTGAAATGGCGATAGTTGTAGAGATTTGTCTTTTCATCCCGAATATAAATCTCATCAAGCTTTTTATTTTTCGCGTCAATATCACCGCAAAACTTCATGATCGACTCCGTAATCTGAGCTATATCACTCGAGTGGCCAGTTATCGTTAAATCCTTTTTCATCTCCTCCGCAGTATCACGAATACTCTCCGGGATATTTCTGTTGAGCAGCTTCAACTGTCCGACAAGCTGGGCAAGAGGCATAAGGGTGTGACGGTAATTACTGTGTAACATCCATCCTGCGGTAATACTCAGGGTGAGCAGAACAGCAAGAATGAACAACAGGAAAAATTCATTGATCACAACAAGTCTTACTGAGGCCTCTTTTGAGGCCACTTTGGCTTTTTCTATACTTTTGTCCAGTTCAAAACCAAAAAGTTCAAGATTCTCTTCGGCAAGTATTTCTGGCCATTGCTGCAACGTGGTCGATACTGAAGGAAACGGGGCTAATCCCGCCCCCTTCATCTCAGCAACAAGTTTTTCATAGTGTACAAGAATAGTGTCGCCCTGAGCCTTCATATCGCTCTCCGCCCTCTCTTTACCCCTGATTTCACTGTTTGCCTGGTTTCGTGCAACCTTGAACTCAAGAAGCATACCCCTGAAATCGACCAGATCAAGGTAACATGCCTGCTTTTTTTCAACTGCTTCCAGTAAGCTCTGCTGTGTAACAACAAATCCAGCAATCCCAGCAATGACAATGATCATGCTGATTGTTCCGGTGAAAACAATGACCCGTAACGGAGAGATATTGCTTATAGCCCGACTGGCTCTACTCATATAATCTTAATTTAGAATAATAGTTCTTTCAACAAGTTTAAAGGGGGCAAGAGAACTTCTTTCGAATGCCTTCTGTCCTCCACTTCCCAGCCATGCGCCAAGTCCAGTGGCAAGCGGATCTTCAGAAAAATAGAGATAGTATACCGTCGTCACAAGAGGATAGCTCCCGTCAAAAATAGTTTGTTGAGTTGGAAAAAGAGCCACCGCATCTTTTGACTTTTTTGCCAGGGGCAAAATTTTAATACTGCTTGTGGCGCTTTCCGATACTCGCCTTACTTCAGGCGATGAGTGGAAAAGAAGTCCAACAGCACTTTTGTCTGCAGCAATCCGCCGGATCAGCGCTGAGTCACTACTGCATCCCCATGCCCTTATCTCTCCCCTTTTTATACCCGTTGTTGCCGCAAAATGAGACTGAAGAGAAAAATCGTCGGCCATTACCAAAGCGGTCATCCCACGCCCATCTTGCCCGGTAAACAGATTTTTAAGCTCTTCAAGAGAGATGCTTCTCAATGGACTGCGAGAGTTAACCATGCAGACAATCGCATCGTGCGCAACAGCTTCACGTCGTAATGACGATGAGGGTGTTCCAAAAAGCGCCTCTTCAGCAGCGTCAGGCATCCCTCCGATCAGTGCACCCCTCACCCTGCGGTCCAGCAGAAGTTTCAGACTTTGGTTTGAGCTGACCGGCATAAGTGAAATATGGGCATCCGGATAGTAGCCAGAGAAGATCTTGAGCTGACTGTCGGCAATATCGGCAAGCTGACGGTCAACCGCAAGAGTCATCTGGCCACTTCGAGCGGTTTCATCAACCCGTCGCTTTGAGCAGCCCTGCAAAAGCAAGATCAGAAACAGCGGCAAAAGGGCGTTCATGACCTTAAAAGGGAGACGATGACATGAGTTGTTGGTGATGGGTATCAGCAGGTTCATGATTAAAGCGGTGAGCAAAGAAAAAAGATTATTCCTCTCCTTGAAAATCAGGTAAAAAAGCTTATTATTTCCGCAATATTGGATATTTATTCAGATTATATCCTTTTTTCTGAAAACTTCTGCATAAAATTATTCACCTAATGAGTTCGGGCCTATCAGATAGTTTGAAAAAATATTCAGTATCCATCATTGGAGCTTCGGGCTATTCTGGAGCAGAACTGACGCGGTTATTGCTTCGTCATCCTTTTGTTGAACTTCAGGAGCTGTATGCTTTTTCGCAGGTTGGCAACAAAGTTTCCGATCTTTATCCTGCTCTCAACAGTAATAGTGTGTACAAGCAATACAGCGGAGAGAAAAAAAGCGATATCTACTTCCTTGCGCTGCCCCATGGCGAGGCACTTCAGCTTGTTCCATCTCTTGTGCAGGCAGGAAAAATTGTCATTGATCTTTCAGGTGATTTCAGACTGAAAAATTGTGCAGAACATAACGAGTACTACAAACAGCTCAAATCACCTGAGGCCTTTATGACCTACGGTATGCCGGAGCTTTTTCTCAATCAGATCGTCAAGGCCAGGGCAATCAGTAATCCTGGCTGTTATGCAAGCAGTATTATTCTTGGCCTTGCTCCCCTTTTTCACGGCAAGGGGCGTGGTTTGGCTGTTCGTGCCATCAACTGCACCTCCACATCCGGTATTTCCGGCGCCGGGCGCAGCAGCAAAACAGAGCTCTCATTTTCGGAGATGAGTGAGAATGTCAGGGCCTACAAGGTTGGCATCCATCAGCATATCCCTGAAATCATGCAGGCTCTCGGCACCTCTGCAACCGACCCATCCTTTGATTTCAGCTTTACGCCAATGATTGGGTCACTGGTTCGGGGTATCTACAGCATCCTCAATATTCAGCTTGAACAACCGGCAGATACAGCAGAGATCCAGGAGCTCTACCACAGCTTTTACCAGCAAGCTCCCTTTGTTCGGGTGCGTGACACCATGACAGAGGTAAAGCATGTGGTGCATACCAATTTTTGTGATGTGCATATTGCCAGTATGACCAAAAAAGGGTCGCTGACCATTGTCACCGCCCTTGATAACCTTCTCAAGGGTGCTGCAGGTCAGGCGATTCAGAATATGAATCTGATGCTCGGAATTAATGAAGCAACAGGGCTTCTCTAATTATTTAATCTTTAAGGCTCTCTACCGCAATGGAACAACTCACCAAAGGGCTTCAGGTCATCCATCGACTTTCTGTTGAAACTCCATGGCCAACATCGGTTACCCCAATGGCGTCAGGATCAGACGGTACCGTAGAATTTTGGCCAACCGGCTTTTCGTCGGGTGCAGTATCGGCCAACATCAAGTACAGTGACAGAAAAGATCTGATGCTTCTGGTGACTGACCGCCCGGCAAGTGCTGCTGCACTCTTCACCCTGAACCTTTGCTGTGCGGCACCGGTAACACTGTCGCGTGAACATCTGCAACGGTCAGCATCATCAATTCGCGCCATTGTCTGCAACAGCGGTAATGCCAACGCGGCTACCGGAGAGAAGGGACTGGCTGATGCCCGAGCCATGGCTGACGCGGTCGCAAAAGAGCTTTCGATCAAGCCTGAAGAGGTTCTCGTCGCCTCAACCGGTGTTATCGGTCAGCTTTTGCCTATGGAGAAGGTACTCAGTGGAATATCCGCATTCGCACCGACCATGCAGCACGATTCAGTTCTTGATGCGGTCGGTGCCATCATGACCACCGATACCTTCCCTAAATTTTTTACTCTTGAATTGCAGCTTTCAGGTGGCCCAATCCGTCTGAGCGGCATTGCCAAAGGCTCCGGGATGATTTGCCCCAATATGGCCACGATGCTGGCTTTTCTGGCAACCGATGCCGCAATAGCGCCACCCCTCCTCCATGATGCGCTGGAAAAAGGTAACCGCCACAGCTTTAACGCTATTACGGTTGATGGCGATACCAGCACCAACGATATGGTGGCGATTCTCGCCAGCGGCGTTGGCCCGGAGATTACCGCAGGCAGCCAGGATTACGCGCTCTTCTGCGAAGCGCTCGAAGCGCTGATGACCCTCCTGGCCAAGCTCATCGTTATTGATGGAGAGGGTGCCACAAAACTTGTCGGAATAACCGTCGAGGGAGCGGTGGATGACTGTGATGCCGAACTTGCGGCAAGAACCATCGCCCACTCAAGCCTTGTCAAAACCGCCATTCACGGAGAGGATGCCAACTGGGGAAGAATCATTGCTGCGGCAGGACGTTCGGGCGCAATCTTCAAGCAGGAGGATCTTGAACTTCACTTCAATGATCTCCCTGTTCTTAAACCAGGGCTGGTTGCCGACTTTTCGGAAGAGGCGGCAAGTGAAATCCTTGCACAAGATTCCTGGACCATCACCCTTCGCCTCGGCAACGGCCCTGGTCAGGCTACGATATGGAGCTGTGACTTGAGCAAAGAGTATATCGAAATCAATGGCAGCTACAGAAGCTGATACTTTACACAACAATCAAACCAGGAACAATTTCCTGCAATGGAACATACAGAGTGTGATGAATTGAATCCGGCAAGAAAAGCCCCTCACGCCGCTATCGGACAGGTGCTTATTGAGGCTTTGCCCTATATACGCAAATTCGAGGGCAAGACCTTCGTCATTAAATATGGCGGCGCTGCCATGAAGGACTCCTGCCTCAAAAATATTTTTGCCCAGAACGTTACCCTTCTGCGCAAAGTCGGCATCAAGATTGTTCTGGTGCATGGTGGGGGCGATGCCATCACCAAAATGGCTGAAAAACTTGGATTGACATCGCGCTTTCTGCATGGGCGTCGGGTCACGGACAAAGAGATGATTTCAGTTATACAGATGACTCTGGCCGGCAAAGTCAATCAGGATATTGTGCAGCTTATCAGCGAACATGGCGGCAAAGCGGTAGGAGTGAGTGGTCTTGATGCCGATACCATCAAAGCTCTTCCCCATCCAAATGCCGAAACCCTGGGGCTTGTAGGCGAAGTTGAACAGATCAACACTGATTATATAGATTTGCTTTGTGGTGCAGGTCTGATACCGGTCATTGCTCCCATAGGATTTGATGACGATAACATCTACAACATCAATGCTGATGATGCCGCCAGCAGTATTGCCATTGCCCTGAAAGCAGAAAAGCTCATCTACGTCAGCGATGTTGCAGGCATTCACGTCGGTGAAAGAATCCTGAAAACCATAAGCAAAAGAGAAGCCGCTGATTTTATTGAACGGGGCATTATCTCCGGCGGAATGATACCAAAAGTGCTCTCAGCCTTCAAAACCCTCGACAGCGGTGTCGGCAAAGTACATCTCATTGATGGCAAGGCAACACACTCCCTCTTGCTTGAAATTTTCACTCATGAAGGGGTTGGAACGCAGTTTATTGCAGAACAAGAAAGTGATCACTATTAAAATGACAAAAGTATTACACAAGAACATGCAGACAAAAAGAGATTTTCTTGGTTTTTCACCGCTTGATGCAGGCAAGATTATTGAACTTTTCGACTACTCTCTTTATATCAAGAAGAGGAGAAAAGAGAGCCCTTCCGCAACCGGGTTTCTGCCGCTGCGCGACAAAACGGTAGCCATGATTTTCAGCAAACCCTCCCTCAGAACCCGGGTCTCATTTGAGCTTGGCATTCATGAGCTTGGAGGATATGCCATAACCCTTGATGGTCAGTCAATCGGTCTTGGCTCTCGCGAATCTGGAGAGGATATCGCCAGGCTCCTTTCCCGTTACAATGATGCCATTATCGCCCGCTTGCATGACCATGCCATTATTGAAGGGCTTGCGGAATACGCTTCAATTCCTGTCATCAATGCGCTGACCGATCTTTCACACCCTTGCCAGGTGCTGGCAGATGCCTTTACCCTTTACGAGAAGTCTCTCTGGAACGAAGCGATCAAAATTGTTTTTGTCGGCGACGGTAACAATGTTGCCAATTCATGGATTGAACTGGCAGGCCTTCTCCCCTTCCATTTTGTGCTTGCCTGCCCGGAAGGGTATACACCGAACCAGGAGCTGCTCAATGCTGCAAGAGAGAAAGGGATCAGCCGGATTGAGATTATGCATGACCCAAAAGAGGCCGTCGCCAACGCTGATGTTCTCTATACCGATGTCTGGACAAGCATGGGACGGGAAGATGAAATGGCCGAACGTCTGCAGATATTCAAACCCTTTCAGATCAACAGTGCCTTGCTTGCCGCAGCAAAACCATCAGCCGTGGTGATGCACTGTATGCCCGCACATCGCGGAGAGGAGATAAGCGCTGAGGTGATGGACGGCCCACAATCCATCATCCTTGATCAGGCCGAAAACCGCCTCCACGTACAGAAAGCACTTCTGGTTAAATTACTCAACCATGAAAAGTACAGGAAATTTCACCTGACCCACCGCCTGCTGAATGCTGCGAAAAAAATCAAGGCCTGAAGGATAGTGGAATAATGAACAAACATGCACGACAACTGAAGATCAGAGAAATTCTTCAGCAACATACGGTTGAAAATCAGCACGACCTTCTGCAACTGCTCCGGGATTCCGGTATGAGTGTTGCGCAGGCCACCCTCTCCCGCGACTGTGCCGAACTCAGCATTATCCGTTCGCGCGTCAACGGAAGTTACAGGATGCTCTACCCCGACGATAATACAGGAAGAATTATCCAGGGCCTTGTCGGTATTGAGGTGCTTGCCGTTAATTCCAATGAAACGACGATCATTATCAGAACGCTTCCGGGCAGGGCGCATGGGGTTGGTTCCTACCTCGACCAGTTGAGAAGCCCCCTCGTTCTCGGCACCATCGCCGGAGATGATACTGTTCTGGTAATTCCATCCTCTGTACAACATATTTCTGCACTGATATCATATATTCATAAAAATCTTTCTAAAAACTGATAATTCATTACGACCTATGAGCAAGGAAAAAATTGCAATAGCCTATTCCGGTGGACTTGATACCTCCATCATGATCAAGTGGCTGAAAGACAAGTACGACGCTGAAATCGTAGCCGTTACCGGCAACCTCGGTCAGCAGAAAGAGATCGAAAACCTCGAATCGAAGGCGATTTTTACCGGTGCATCAAAGTTCCAGTTTGTTGACCTTCGCCATGAGTTTGTTGAGCAGTATATCTGGCGCGCACTCAAAGCCGGAGCGCTCTATGAAGATGTTTACCCGCTTGCAACCGCACTGGGACGTCCTCTGCTGGCAAAAGCGCTGGTTGATGTCGCTCTTGCAGAAGATTGCACCATGCTCGCCCACGGCTGCACAGGAAAAGGCAACGACCAGGTTCGCTTTGAGGTCACCTTTGCCTCACTGGCACCGCACCTGAAGGTGCTTGCCCCCCTGCGTGAATGGGAGTTCACCTCAAGAGAGGCTGAAATTGCCTACGCTCTTGAGCACAACATTCCAGTCTCTGCTACCAAAAAGAGCCCCTACTCCATTGATGAAAACATCTGGGGAATCAGCATTGAGTGCGGTGTTCTCGAAGATCCAATGGTTGCTCCGCCCGAAGATGCCTATCAGATAACCACCTCACCAGAAAAAGCGCCTGACACTCCTTCAGTGGTCGATATCGAGTTTGAAAAAGGTGTGCCTGTGGCTCTTGACGGCAAAAAGATGAACGGTCTTGACATGATCATCCGCCTGAACGAAATTGGTGCCGCCAATGGCGTTGGAAGGCTCGACATGATCGAAAACCGTGTCGTCGGCATCAAGTCACGCGAAATCTATGAGGCCCCCGCAGCAACCATCCTCCATTTTGCCCATCGTGAACTGGAGCGCCTCACTCTCGAAAAATCGGTCTTCCAGTACAAAAAGAACATCAGTCAGGATTATGCCAACATCATCTACAACGGCACCTGGTTCTCACCGATGAGAACAGCGCTTGATGCCTTTGTCAATGAGACGCAGAATCCTGTGACTGGCCTTGTCCGCCTGAAACTCTACAAGGGTGGAGTCTCCCTGCTCGGCAGAAACTCACCCTACTCGCTCTACAACGAGGAGCTTGCAACCTATACCGAAGCCGACACCTTCAACCACAAGGCTGCGGCCGGCTTTATTCACCTCTATGGACTTGGATTGAAGACATTCAGCCAGGTACACGCCGCGAAGTAATTCATTTCTGCTTATTTTGCAGGACCGCCCCATGGCGCATCCCTGCAAAATAATTCTCAATTTATATGTATCTTTGACAGGTTTTACCTTTGGTAGTCAACGATTCTCGTTTAAAATTTCATGGCATATTTCAACCACCTCTGTCTTGTTGAGGCTCCCCAGACCATTATAGCCCCCTTTCCCCGCTTCATTACCGATTGTATCGGTGTCTGCTATCTGGCTGCCGCGGTTGAGCATGATGTTGAAACTCTTGTCATGCCCGACAATTACTACAACGACGGGATTTTCGACAGCCTCCGTGCGTTGCTGAAAAAAAATCCCGTTGACCTGGTTGCCATCTCCTCCATGACCGGTGCCTTCAGCCAGGCCGAGCGGCTTGCGAAAATTGCCAAAGAGGCTGGTGCCTTTGTTGTGATGGGCGGCTTTCACCCCACGGCGCTCCCCGAAGAGGTACTGAAACTCTCCTGTGTGGATGTTGTCGTAATCGGTGAGGGCGAGGAGACCTTCCGCGAACTGGTGCTCAACGGCCCCTCTCGAGCGGTCAAGGGAATTGCTTACAGGGAGGGAGGCGGAATTGTTTACACCGAACCAAGGCCCACCATCCAGAATATCGACACCATCCGATTTCCGATGCGCTCCCTTCGCCCCAGCCGGTATGGCGAAAAAGGCGATGCCTATTCCATCGACACCATCTACACCTCTCGTGGCTGCCCCTGGAGCTGCTCCTTTTGCGCCAACGACCAGATGCACAAAGGGTGGAGAGGGCGGAGTGCCGAAAATGTGGTCGAAGAGATCGCCCTTTTGCACGACCCGAAGAACAAAAAACTGCTTAAAATCTGGGATGCCAACTTTTTGACCAACATCGGACGGGCTGAAAAGATCTGCGATCTCATGATTGAAAGGGGGCTGACCAACTTCCGGATCATGACCGAAACGAGGGCCAAGGATCTTGTCCGGGCTGAACGGATTCTGGGCAAACTAAACAAGATCGGGCTCAGCAAGGTCGGTCTCGGCATCGAAAGTCCGAATGAAGCCACCCTTGCCCTTATGAACAAGAAAAACAGCCTTGGCGATGTTTCGCGAGCCATTGCGCTTTGCAGTGAGCACCATATCGGAGCCGAAGGGTACTTCATTATCGGCCACTACACCGAAACCATTGAGGACACCATTGTCTACCCCGACTTTGCCCGATCGCTTGGGCTTCGCCAGGCACTCTTTATGGTGATGACCCCCTATCCTGGCACAGCTATCTTCAAAGAGTATAAAGAGGAGGGGAAAATCTGTTCTTTCGACTGGGACTTTTACAACAACTACTGCCCGGTCATTGAAACCCGTACCATGGACAGCGACACCCTGGTCGATATGCTGGCCTACTGCAACGTCGCCTTCAACCGCTACCGCTCCGTCATGAAACGCAACAGCCAGAAAGAGCTGCTGCTCAACTTCATGATCGACCTCTTCCAGCTCTGCTTTCTCATGCGGGTAAACAAAAACCTCAACACGGAGCAGATCACCGACCTTGTTTTCAACGCCCTCCAACGGATGCTTGAGCACGAGCATGGAGAGATAGAGCAGCCCGCACTTCCCTCATGCAAACCATTACCGCAGCCACTCACCCTTCGCATCCGCCGTTCATCCGCGAAAAGCATCATCTTTAGCCTGCATCAGCGGGGCGAGACCCGGGTACTCACCATGAAATCCCAGACAGAGGGAGAACCTCTCTCTTTACGTTCAGGCCCCGAGATCAGTCTCAACAAGCTGGTCGACTGCGCCTGCTCCCTCTCCATGGCAACACTCATGAGCGCCCTCTATCGCAACGAATGGTTACGCAACAACCCTGGTCGGTTGACGGGCCAGATCATCTCCATCCTGGCCGACACAGAAATCTTGCGCTTCGGCTGGAGACTTGCCGCGCTCTTTATCAGCACAGGAGGCAAAAGTGGCCACTAAACCTCCTGTCAGGCTGTTCTGATCCACTCTTGTAACAATCAGAAGGAACGAAGTTTTTTTACCTCCTTGCGCCAGCAATGGAAGAGGATATGTCCCGCATAACCGGCAAGCTCCGGATTCAGAAAAGTACGTGCCTCTGCATCAAGCAAAAGATACCGCGCCGGGGTTAACGGCCTGAGGGCGGTTGTGCTGTTGAACCATGTTGCCAGGTATTGCTTGACATGGGTATCAATCGGGAAAGCATCAAAACGGCCAAGACCGAACAGAGCAATGCAGTCGGCAATTTTATATCCTATGCCCCGGTTCTGGCAAAGCGTGTTGCGCAGCTCGGCCAGTGGAATGGCCGGATTGGCAAGAGCCTGCAGATCAATTTTCCCATCCGCCACCGCCTGAGCCGCGAGCACAATGTTGCTTGCCCTGATCCGGTTGTTGTTGGTACAGGCGCTGAGCACAAGCGGATCGACAGAAGAAAGCCGTTCAGAAGTTGGGAATGAATGGAGGATAATCTCCTTGCCAGAAAGAGTTATTGACTGTTTTTCACCATAGGCTTGAGTAATCATTGATACCTGCTTTCTGATCAAGTGCATCCCAATACCCTGGGCACACATAAATGTAATCAGAGTTTCATAAGGCTCTTGTCTTAATACTCTTATGGAAAAATACACCTGTAACATACTCCATATATCAGCATATCTATATTCAAAACAATCAATTAATGATGATTTTATGTCTATTTCTACCGAGAAATAATTATAGATAAAATCATTTATAACACGTCCATTAATGAAGCAATCAGATGTAATTACCTCTACTTCAATATCAGATACCTGCCTGAGTATTATAACAACATAGTCAATAACTGACGCATAATAACTACTATCGTCATCGATAATAGTCCAAAGAAAAGATTGTCCACTGAACAAAGTTTCTTTTACATCTATTCTTTCATCAAAGACAATTGAATTCATGTAATACATTATAAATTTATTTGTTTTTCATTTAAAAATCGTTGTAACATAACATCACAAAGAATATGAGGCAAATAGCTATAAGTTAATTTAATATAACTACTTATATTATTTATGTAAAAAATAGTTTAAGCCAATCTGAATTAATTAATATTATTTTTATTATAAG
>SZYA01000002.1 GCA_005843815.1 Chlorobium sp. | reverse complement strand
TCCGCGAATTTTCGATAAAAGGCCACAAGGAATAAATAACGGTGGCCTTTTGTTTTCTGCCAGCCTCTTTATATTTTGGCCTCTTTCCTCATGGAATCAACATTTTTTTCTTCATGATTATTATTACGGGTGGAGCTGGATTTATCGGGAGTGCCATGCTTTGGGAACTCAACTGCATGGGAGTGGATGATGTGATCATTGTGGACAATCCGGGCTCAACGACCACTGAAAAATGGCGCAATCTCTCTTCACTCCAATTTGCTGATATCATCCCGATAGATCTTTTTCCTGATATGCTTGAGAGAGGGGCTATCAAGGGAATTTCGGCCATTATTCATATGGGGGCAAACAGCTCAACAACAGAAACAGATGGTGATCATCTCCTGGCCAACAACTTTGGCTATTCCAAGAAAATTGCCTCTTTTTGCATGGCTCAGAATGTCAGGCTGATCTATGCATCAAGCGCTGCAACTTACGGAGATGGAACGAATGGGTATAGTGATGATATGAGTGGGCTTGGCAAGCTTCGTCCACTGAATATGTACGGCTATTCAAAACAACTTTTTGATCAGTGGGCTCTCAGAAATAATGTACTCAACCATGCTGCGGGACTTAAATTTTTCAATGTTTATGGCCCGAATGAGTATCACAAGGATGATATGAGCAGCGTTGCGTTCAAGGCTTTTCACCAGATACGCGAAAAAGGGTATGTGAAACTCTTTCAGTCGCATAGACCTGACTATCAGGATGGGGAGCAGTTGAGAGATTTTGTCTACATCAGGGATTGTACCCGCATCATGGCATGGCTGCTCGAAAACCCCGTAGCAGGCCTTTTTAATGTCGGGAGCGGAACGGCAAGGAGCTTCAAGGATTTGGCAACCACCACATTCTCGGCTCTTGGACAAAAGCCGGTTATCGACTACATCCCCATGCCGGAAACTTTGCGTGACAAATACCAGTATTACACTTGTGCAAATATTACAAAGCTTCGCACGTCGGGATACAGCAAACCCCTCACCTCAATTGAAGATGGCGTACAGGAGTATATGCAGCACTATCTCTCTTCCGAAACTCCATATTTTGAGTGCGGGAAAAAATATCAGGGGGATCAGCACAATCTCCCTTGAAAAACAGCTTTTGCCCGTTACAAGCGTGTATGCGAGTGATTGGGAAATCATGAACACCTGCGAAATCCGTGAACAATATCCAGAACGCCAAGATAAAACAGAAAGATTTTTTTTGAGCTGAATAAATATTATCTTTCTCGAGATTGACCGCAATCGTTCTTATCCGTACCTTTCTATATTTTCTACAAATCTTTAAGCGAGGAAATTACTATGGCACTCTTTATTACCGAAGAATGTACCTACTGTGGAGCCTGTGAACCAGAATGTCCAGTCACTGCAATTACTGCTGGCGATGATGCTTATGTTATCGACGCCGGTACCTGCACAGAATGTGTAGGTTATTCTGACGCACCAAGCTGCTCAGCCGTCTGCCCCGCCGAGTGCATCGTTCAGGGATAACTCGCACCAGGATCGTTAAAAAAGCGGATAGTGAAAACCATCCGCTTTTTTTTTCACTTGTCCGGTCATACCAACCAATTTACCAGGGATCCGCAAGCCTCTGCCACTCTTTCTGAAACGCCAATAGAGAATGGTTCGCTATCAAGAAAGATCAACTCTCTTTTTCGTTTTTTTGACCGGCTTCGAAGCAAGAAGCTGACGCCTCTTCAACTTGCTTTTCGATTCCGCAATTGCATTTTTCTTCAGCTTTTTATTCCCATTAAATTCTGCAATTGCCTCTATTTTTGACGGACGGGCTGGCTTCAACCTGGTGGCAACAAGCGTCTTCGAATTTCTGCCACTCTTCAGTTTTACAATAGACTGCCTCTTCTCTGCAAGAAGCAACCTCTTTTTATGGCTGCTTTTTACCGTAGAAGCAATCGTTATCTTCTTTTGTTTTTCATCTTCTCTGAGCATCAGACGTTTGGACGGAACTGAACCACTCAGGGATGCTGTATTGACCAAAACCTGGTTTGAACCGTTAGCAGCAAAAGCTGTATCAAACATATTGGATGCTATATCCCATCTGTTCCGAGCGTTAAGCATAACCAGAAGCATATCCTTGTTATCCTTGATAGCACGGGCAATAAGACAACCTCCAGCCTTGCTGGTATACCCTGTCTTGATGCCGACTGCGTAGGGATATTTGTCGAGAAGCTTATTATGCGTCCTCAGCCAGTAGACTCTCTGACTCGACTGCTCTTGTACAACGACCTTATCCAGTCGAGCAATTTGATTGAAAAGTGGATTCCGTACAGAATATTCTGTCAGGCGCATCAGATCACCTGCGGTTGAAATATTGCCTGCATAGGGACCGTTATCGAATCCGGCTGGATTGGTAAAAGTCGAATTTTTCATGCCAATCATTTTTGCCTTGGAGTTCATTGCGGCAACAAATGATTCAACATTACCTGAGAGAAATAAAGCAATAGCAAAAGCTGCGTCATTGCTTGAACTCACCATTGCCGCCCTGACCAGATCGATCAGCTTGATTTTATCTCCCTCCCTGAAACCCGCTTTTGAGGGTTCAACCATCGTTGACTCTTTTGTAATAAGTACTTCCCGGTCAAGCTTACCACTTTCAATTGCCATAATACAGGTCAGTATTTTGGTGAGGCTTGCTGGTGAAACCGGACGTTCAATATCCTTGGCCATTAGAGCGGTTGGTTTTCCTATCTCCTTTACAATATAGGAGTCGACAGAGTGCTGCTGCGACGAGGAATCCACAACACCCTTCGCAGAAAGTGAGAGAGGATAAAACAATGTTGAAATGAGGAGGGCTGCAAGCACCGGAAAACACCTCAGGGCGGAGGGCATCCTCTGCGCACGGGAGGCCTGTTTCCGTGAACTGTACATCGCGGATCTCAGGGTAGTCAATTGCATATTCAAGATATACTGTTCTGTGGTTTTTAACGGAGGGTAAACAAACTATTTCAATAACGTAATTGAGAGGCACAAACTCAACACCCTGATGATTTATTTTTAAAAAAAATGTCCCTCTCTCGCTAATTCTCGGATCAACACTGTTTCAAGGCATTTTTGCTGGAGTGATGTTGACCTCCAGCCCTTCATGAAAACTCTTGTCGGGAGAGAGAGCAATCTTGTCCCCTTTTTTAAGCCCCTGAAGCACTTCAACATAGCTCATATCACTCTCTCCCTGCTGAACAGGCTGTTTTTTTAACCGGCCCTTCTCTATTTTCCAAACATAACTCTGACGGTTATCTTCAAACAAGGAGCTTTTTTTAACAAGAAGCGCATTTGGCTTGACATTATAAATAATGTTGGCTGTAGCGGTCATGCCTGCCTGAATATTTCCGGGCAGATGGTCAAGGGTCAGGAAAATTCTCGAAGTCTTCGTGATCTGGTCAGTCTGAGGCACTATACGAGCAACAACTGCCGAAAATCGTTTGTCTGGATAGGCATCAAAGGCAACTGTAGCCACCTGACCATGACGCATCCTTGGAACATCAAGCTCATCAACCTCAACACTGATCATAAATCGTGAGGTATCAACCACCCGGGCAACAAGAGTGTTGATGGTAACATAATCACCCTTCTTCACACTCTGCAAGGTCAGGACACCAGAAAATGGGGCCGAGACGGTCAACTTTTTCAGATCATCCTCACGCATCTTCAACTGAAACACCCGCTGCTGAAGCAGCTCTTCACTCTGTATACTATTTTTTTCAGCATCTTCAAGCTCCTGACGAGATATTGCACCCTCACTGAAAAGATTTTTCTTTCTGGCACTTCGACGACTGCTGTCCCGCAAAAGCGCCTGTTGTTCGGCAAGGGCCGATTGTGCTTCATGAACAGCAAGCTGAGGCTGAGGGCTATCAAACTGAAAAAGTTTCTGACCAGCTTTGACATGCTGACCCTCAAGTGCACCGACATAACTCACCGTGCCGGAGCACTCTGCATTAAGATTGGCAACGGCATCAGCTTCCACAAAACCGGTGGCATAGACCGCCTGAATCAACTCTGCATGAGTAACCTCGACGACGTCAATAGTAACCGAGTTCCCTTTCGTCATCAAAAAAATGAGCGTAGCTATAAAAAGAAGAGCAAGTGCAATGGAATATTTAGGAAGAAATTTCTGCAGGGACTTCATGAGGCGCCTTGGTTATGGATTCAGCTTTCGGAAGTTACAAGTTTTTAACTTTTTATCCATTCTGACCTTGATTTTTCAATATTTTTATCAATATTCAGGAACATTTTTCTTTTCCTGCTCTCAAGAGCCTGATCGTGCTTGAAAAACATCAAATCTACACCAATCAATGGGCAACAGCCAAGATATAAATAATAGCTTTCTTGAAACAGTAAAGTTCGATGAAAAAGGGCTTGTTCCGGCAATTGTGCAAGATCATGAGACAGGAAAAGTGCTTATGATGGCCTGGATGAATCTCGAAAGCCTTCAAATGACGCTCGAAAAACAGAAAGCCTGTTACTGGAGCCGAAGTCGCAAAAAGCTCTGGCTGAAGGGAGAGTCCTCCGGCAATATGCAAGTGGTGCATGACATCCTGATCGACTGCGATGGTGATACCCTGCTCTTGAAGGTCTCCCAAACCGGTGGTGCCTGCCATGCTGGCTATCACTCCTGCTTTTACCGTAAAGCAACCGATGAACTCACCATGGAAATATGTGATACCCTGATGTTTAATCCGGATGAGGTGTATGGCAAAAATAGTTGAAACAAAGTCCCTTCTGAGGACAAAGTCGAGAGGATCAATACGGACAATGTTTGATGAAGTTGCCCCAACCTATGATTTCCTCAACCATCTGCTCAGCTTGGGCATAGACAACTATTGGCGTGCCAAAACTGCCAACAAAGCAAAACAACTGCTTGGCAACAACAGTGCCCCAATAATTCTTGATGTCGCAACCGGCACGGGTGACCTGGCCGCCTCCATGGCAAAAATTTCCGGTGCCAGGGTTACCGCTCTTGACCTCTCTCCCGAAATGCTGGTGATTGCAAAAAAGAAGTATCCGCATATCATCTTTCATGAGGGATATGCGGAAAAACTTCCCTTTGGTAATGCCACCTACAATATAGTCAGCGCAGGCTTTGGTGTAAGGAATTTCGAAAACCTTGATGCTGGAATGCGCGAGTTCCACCGGGTTTTGAAACCAGGCGGCCATGCTCTCATTATTGAACCGATGATTCCGCGCAATGGCACCATGAAATCACTCTACCTGATTTATTTCAAGAAGGTACTCCCCAAAATTGCCGGGCTGTTCAGTAAATCTTCATTTGCCTACGACTATCTGCCGAACTCCGTCGAGCAGTTTCCTCAGGCTGAAGCCTTTACCACCATTCTTAAAAAAAATGGATTCAGGAGCGCCGAGTATTTCCCCATGACTTTTGAAACCTCCATATTGTATGTGGCAAAAAAATAGGCATTTGAGACATTGTTACGGGAAAAAATGCCGATAATCCTTGCTGAACAACATATTGCCGCCTGTGTAATGAGGATCGATAATGAGCTGTCGAAAAAATTGGCAGGGATGTCCTGAAAAACGAATTTTTTAGTTATACTTTCGATGTACGTATTCGCTGGTTGTTGTCGTTACCAATCCAGCTATTCTTGCACCAATAAATTACTACAAAATAAGAGGTTATGTTAGTCATCCATTATTCACGAAACTTCCGCCAACTAACAGATTCACAAACAAGGGGATTCAAAATGCGAAAAGTGATTATTCTCATGGCTATTCAGTTTCTCTGTTTAGCTCCGATTCAACGTGCTTTTTGTGCCAACTTGACCATTGATACTCCTGCAGATGGTGCAAGCGTTTCCTGGCGACCCATAGTAAAAGGTACTGTTGATGGTGCCAGTACTGTATGGGTTATTGTTCATGCTCTTGAAAAATCAGAATACTGGGTACAACCAAAAGTCACGGCACGGAAGAGTGGCCAATGGCAAATCAAGGCTTATGTTGGTAACTCTACTCCCACCGCCAACATTCGCGATTTTGAGATTAAGGCGATAGCTAATCCAACTGAGACAATTGCAGAGGGACAAGTATTGGAAGTATGGCCTGTTGGACAATTGAATTCCAAAGTCATAAAAGTTATTCGAAATAAACAGAATTAAGATTTTGAATGATGGGGAGTTATTGTGGTAATGATTGTTTTGGTGGTTACAACATTGCCTGAAACTCACTCTCTGAAAGCACCTTTACGCCCAGTTTCAACGCCTTGTCGAGCTTGCTGCCAGCATCGTGACCAGCAACGACAATGCCTGTCTTTTTACTGACAGACTCCACTATTCTGCCTCCCCGTTCAACCACCAGGGCAGAGGCTTGCTGGCGGGTATAGTGGTCAAGAGCGCCGGTAAAAAGCACCGTAACCCCTTCGAAATTGCAATTGATCTGTGCGGTCGATTCCAATGTGCACAGTTGCAACCCTGCACCCCCAAGCTTTTGAAGAAGCGACTGCGCTGATGGTTTTGCAACATAGTCGATAATACTGCGGGCAACCACAGGCCCAATATCCGGAACAGTTGAAAGCTGCTCTTCGGTTGCCAGCATCAACGTTTCAATCGAAGGATATGCTTGCGAAAGCTCGCGAGCGGTGGCACGCCCGACGTGACGGATACCAAGAGCGTAGAGCAGGCGTTCATAACTTTTTGGACGGCTCTCATCAAGAGATCGCAAAAGATTTTGCGCTGACTTGCGCCCCATCCGTTCCAGATTCTCAAGCTGCAGCTCCTGAAGAAAATAGAGGTCGCCTACATCCCTCACCAGTTTGACAGCAACTAGCTGATCAACCAGCGCCTTGCCAAGGCTCTTGATGTCCATGGCATTGCGGGAGGCAAAATGGAGCACTCTTCCCCTGATCTGCGCCTGGCACTCCTCTTCATTGGGGCAGTAGTAACTAACCTCACCCTCCCGTTTTGCAAGAGAGGTACCGCACTCCGGGCAATGTGATGGAACAAAAATTGGTAGAACATCTGACGGCCTCGCCTCAAGCACGACACTGATCACTTTTGGAATCACCTCACCTGATTTTTCGATGATGACCCGATCATGAATCATAAGGCCAAGACGCTCAATCTCATCAAAATTGTGAAGCGTCGAACGGGAGACGGTTGAACCTGCAAGCAGTACCGGTTCAAGCTCGGCGACAGGAGTAATGGAGCCAAGCCGTCCTACCTGGAAAATAACATCACGAAGAACAGTCTGTGCCTGCTGTGCAGGATATTTGTAGGCAATGGCCCAACGAGGACTCTTTGCAGTTGCGCCAAGTTTATCCCGGAGCGTCACGGCATTCAGCTTCAGGACGACACCATCAGTTTCATAAGGGAGCTTCCACCGTTGCTCTGACCACTCGGCGATAAACTCACCAATATCCTTCAGCTCACGACATAACCGATAATGGTGGCCGGTAGAAAAACCGAGCTTTTCGAGATAATCAAGTCGAGTGAAGTGCGGTATTGATTCATCACTGAGCCCCTTAAGATAGTAGGCGACAAAACTCATTTTACGGCGGGCAACCTCTGCAGAATCCTGCAATTTGAGTGCGCCAGCCGTAGCATTGCGAGGATTGGCAAAGCGATCCTCTTCAGGACGACTCTCATTCAGTTGCTCAAAATCCTCTTTGCGCATGAAGACCTCCCCCCGCACCTCAATCTCTCCTTCAGCGCCGCCCTGTAGTTTCAGAGGTACCGTCGGAATGGTTCGGACGTTTACCGTAATATCATCTCCCTGAATACCGTCACCTCGTGTAGCGCCACGAACCAGCAGACCATCGCGGTAGAGCAGACTAATTGCCACCCCATCAAACTTCAGTTCGGCCACCATCTCCTGCTCTCCCACCCCTTCGAGTGCAAGCAACTTTTTGACGCGGTTGTAAAACTCCTCCACCTCGCCAAGAGAGTAGGTATTGGAAAGACTAAGCATCGGTTCTCGATGGATAACCGATACAAACTCCTTTGTAATCGCTCCGCCAACCCGCTGTGAAGGGCTTTCAGGTGTCACAAGGTCGGGGAACTGGCGTTCAAGATCAAGAAGTTGCTGGAGCAACTTGTCAAACTCGTAGTCGGAAAGCTGAGGCTTGGCTTCGATATAGTAAAGATGGTTATGACGCTCAATCTCTTTGCGAAGCTCTGCTATCCTCTCTGCCGCCTGAATGATATCCATCGTCGCGTAAAAAAGTTATCTGACTGGTGAAAATGCCCATCCAACAATATTTTTGAGAAAACCGAGAGAGCCCTGAATACCAAGCTTCTCCCAGGTTGCCATCACCACTTTGGGATAGCGCCATCCAACCCGGAGCATCACTATTGCAAGCTCTTCAATCTTCATTTCATCACGAAACATCGCCTGACGGTAGTGCTGAGGAAGATCGTCAAGAACAATCATCACCTCATTCATCAGATCGTTGACAAAATTCGGCTCATCGGTTGCCACGTTAAAACACATATACTTCATGAGATTAGCCATGGAGGCGACATTGGGCTCGTAAGCGCTGATCATTTCAAGATGCTTTTTCGACAGTTTGTTGTCGGAGAGTGCCCGGTCAAGAGAGCCAGTAAGGTGCTCAAGGTTGCGTACCATCGAGCCAAAACCGCAAAAGGTAAGTGGTGAGGCAAGTGAAGCCGCATCGCCGAAGAGAATGATGTTGTTTTCGGCAATCTCTCTAATGCGCTCAAAGCCGTCATGGAAATAGGCAGGAATAATCCCGTAGACAGGCCGGTGGACCACAAAATCTTTTCCCGGTTTTTTGTACTCGGAAAGTATTCTGAAATAGGTGTCGAAAAGCGCCAGCAACGAGTTGTCATTGGTGGAGTCCGCCTCGTCATAAAAGAAAAGGTAGGTGATATACTTTGTGCCTTCAGCGGGAAAACCCTCCCAGATCAGTTGTCGCCCTTTCCCTGGTGCTGTATCGGCAGGAGCTGTTGTGACGAGAATTTCACCAGTATCAAAATCAACATCCTCAAAACCGCTCGCTATGGTACCAACCGTCGGACAGACATGGGTTTGCGGCTTTCCTCCATTAAGCTGCATGGCAATGGGAGAGAGTATCCCCATAACATCAATCAAAACTCGTGCCTTGTAATAAATGAGGCCACCCTGAGAATCCTCCATCTTTACCACAATATGGTCATCACACTGATAGCAACAGAGAAAGGTACTCCCGGCAATAATCGTGCTTCCTGGCACAGCCTGAACCTTCTCTTTTGCAAGGCCAAGAAGCTTGTCGGCATCAACAGCACAATCAAGCACATTGTCAATCACCAGCCTCTTCTGACTTCCGTCAGGTTGGTAAAATTCAACCCAGCCATTTTTGTACTGACGAACAATAACCGAGTCAATCTCACGTTCGGTAAAAAGAGCGATAGAGGAAAGTTTCAGCAACTCTTTTCGGGAAATATTCCAGTCTCTGGTTGATTTTGCCGGTTGCTGGCGATCAAAAATCATCACTTTGCGCCCATACCTCCCTGCCATCACCGCAGCATGAAGCAGGCTGAGCGTCCCCCCCGCATAGATCAAATCGTACTCGCCTCTGATAACCACATCTTTCGGGAGATCACTGGAGGGAAAAATCACCCTCCGCACAGGCTGTTTCAACTGCTCCCAATATCGATCAAGCTCAATGATTCGTTGAAGATGCTCTTCACCATCCTCAATCAATGAAAATGCTCGAAAAAGATGGGGTTTAGTCTGCTTGATGCTTTCAAGTAACAAGGACATATCGGTAAAAAATAGTGGTAGTAGTGTCGTTCTGTCAAAGGGGCTCTTTTTCCTTTACCCGCAACAAGCGATCACTCTCAACCTGCCCGTCAACCAGATGAATCCTCCGCCCGGCACGGTTGGCAAACTCCTCATCATGAGTGACAACAATAATCGTCTGATGCATCTCCCGGTTCAGACGGTCAAAAAGCTGATAGACATTGTTGGCCGAGCGGGAATCAAGGTTGCCGGTCGGTTCATCACCAAGCAGCACTTTAGGCTCATTGGCAAGAGCTCGCGCAATAGCCACCCGCTGCTGCTGGCCTCCCGACAACTGACTCGGTTTGTTGGTGTACTTGTTCTGCATGTCAACCATGTCGAGCAGCTTCATCGCTCGCTCTTTAATCTCCTTACGAGTACGTCGGCCATTGATCATCATGGGCATACTGACATTTTCAACAGCGTTGAACTCAGGCAGCAAAAAATGAAACTGATAGATGAACCCAATTTTTTCATTTCTGATACGGTTCATCTCCGTCTCATTTTTTTCAGAAATCTTCTCCCCTTCAAGCCACACATTGCCAGATGTCGGCTTGTCAAGCCCTCCCATAAGATAAAGCAGTGTCGATTTACCTGAACCGGAGGGGCCTGTAATGGCAACAAACTCCCCCGCATAGATATCAAGTGAAATATTTGGAATGATGGTCTGGCGGATAGCCTTGGAGAGACCAAGCTCCTTGCGGATGTTTTCAAGCCTGAGAATAGTTTCAGCCATCAGTCGCCACGCCTCTTCGTTCTGGTTGATTCCTGTTATGCCATTGATAGCAAAGGAACAATGTACGGTATTATAAGAAAAAAGGGGAGAAAGAGGGAGAGGTTTGTTTGTGGAGAGCAGTGTTGTTATTTTAATTCATTTTTTCAAGCAAACTCAGGGAGTTCACAACTATGCACGTCGCCGATGCTTTACTCTCTCCTGTGGTCGGCGGAGCATTCTGGGCGATAAGCGTTTCGCTGATCGGCTATTCCGCAAAAAAAGTATCACTGGAAGTGGATGGCTCCAAAACACCACTTATGGGTGTACTCGGAGCTTTTATTTTTGCTGCTCAAATGATCAATTTCACGATCCCCGGCACAGGATCCAGTGGACATCTCAGCGGAGGGCTTCTCCTGACGCTCTTGCTTGGTCCATACCGGGCATTTATCTCTCTTGCCTCAGTACTTGTCATCCAGTCTCTTTTTTTTGCCGATGGTGGAATCCTGGCGCTTGGTTGCAATATATTCAACCTCGCCTTTTTACCCGCATTTGTTGCCTTTCCATGCATCTATCAAGTTATTACCGGAAACTCTTCATCTTCGGGTAAACGTACTGCCGGCACCATGACAGCGGCTATGGCCTGCCTTGTGATGGGAGCATTTTGCGTTGTTCTGGAAACCACCTTGTCAGGCATAACCGAACTGCCCTTCAGCACATTTCTGCTCTTCATGCTACCGATTCACCTGGCGATTGGTATCGTTGAAGGGCTGGTTACCCTGGCAATAGTATCGTTTGTCATGAAAACCGAACCAGCTCTTCTTGCCCGGCAATCTGCATCATCAAAACCACGTTTCACTCTTGCCCTGTTTACTCTTGCCGCAATGATCGGAGGGGGTGTTCTATCACTGTTTGCCTCCCCCCTGCCTGACGGCCTGGAATGGTCCATCGCCAAGGTAAGCCAACAGGAGAAATTATACAGCAGGAGCGATAATGTTCATGATATCTTGGCTTCTCTGCAAGATCGTACAGCATTTCTTCCTGATTATTCATTCAAAATATCCGGCAACGCTGTCGAAAAAACAGCAATATCCGCCTCTCCTGTCAATCCTGGTACAAGCGTCTCTGGAATCGTGGGAAGCCTCTCTATGCTGCTTCTTGCCGGAGCGGCAGGTTTTGTACTGAAAAAAAGAGCACCGAAAAGAGAAAAAAAGATAGCAAACTCCCAAGTACGGTGAAGGATATCAATATTCGGAGCAGAGATAACAAAGCTCCGCACCTTTTTATTCCGATCGGCGACCAGCCAGCGCTTATTCTGTCGGCCATGTTTCTGCTTTTTGTGCTCTCGGTACCGAAATACAATTTACCTGCAGTAATCAGCTATGCCTCCTTTCCACTTCTTTTGATAACAGCAGCAGATATTCCTGTAAAGCCACTCTTGCATCGCCTTCTCCTCCTCTCCCCTTTTGTACTCCTCATGGCTGCCGCAAACCCATGGCTTGACCGTCGCCCATTCTTTGATCTGTTTGGAATAACGGTAAGCGGAGGAGTGATTTCAGGCATGGTTATTGTCGTCAAGAGTATGGTTACCATGATAGCCCTGCAGTTGCTCACCCTGCTTGTACCATTTTATCGTCTTGCTCTTGCCCTGAAAAGAGTGGGCGTGCCTGAACTTTTTGTTACGCAACTGCTTCTGGTTTACCGGTACAGCTTTCTCCTGGCCAAGGAGGCTGGTGCAATGAAGAGAGCAAGGGATATGCGTTCGTTTGGCGGTAAAGGCAAAGATCTCTTCACGACAGCGAAACTGATTGGCTCACTCCTCATCAGAACAACAGCCAGAGCTGAAAAAATCTACATGGCAATGACAGCCCGAGGCTTCCAGCATGGATTAGCTGAAAAAGCAGAGACACCACCATTCACAAGAGTGGACATTGCTGCCCTGTTTTTCTCGTTTCTCAGCTTTCTGGCTGTGCGTATGGTATTTATTCACTGAGACCGGAGGACTCCCCTTGATCATTGCAGAAGAGGTAAGCTTTTTCTACCCTGATGGCACCAAAGCGCTTGACAATCTTTCACTGACCATTCTTGCCGGTGAATCGGCAGGCATCGTGGGGGCTAACGGAGCAGGGAAATCGACCCTCCTCAACCATCTGAATGGCTATTTTCTGCCAGATGATGGAAAAATCTGCATTGGGGGCCTTGTGATCAACAAAAAGAATATCGAAACAATCCGCCAGCAGGTCGGACTGGTTTTTCAGAACCCTGACGACCAGCTTTTTACGGCACGTTTATATGATGATGTGCTATTTGGTCCGCTCAACCTTGGCAGGAATAAACAGGATGTTGATGCCGCAGCAGAGCAGCTTCTGAGAAATCTCGACCTCTGGGAACTGCGAGACAAGCCCCCCTCTCAGCTTTCCCAGGGGCAAAAAAGGTTTGCCGCCTTTGCTGCTGTATTGATTATGCAGCCGCCAGTGCTGGTGATGGACGAACCAACCTCGGACCTCGACCCCCGAAACAGACGAAAGCTGATCAATCTCGTCAACACACTGCAATCAACAAAAATAACGGTCTCTCACGACCTTGATTTTATCTGGGATACCTGTGACCGGGTCTATATCATGGCAGAAGGAAAAATTACCGCCCATGGAGCAACAAGGGAGATCCTCAGCAACAGAGAACTCCTTGAAGCAAATGGTCTTGAACTTCCACTACGTCTACAAGAGTGAGGCGATGACAAGATTCGAACTTGTGATAAAGAGTTTTGCAGACCCTTGGCTTAGACCACTCACCCACATCGCCTTAAAAAAATAATCAGACCTGAACAACAGGTGTCATCATGTCGATAATCGGTTCTTCCGCCTTTCAAAGCCCATCAAGAGACAACAACAGCCATAAGAGCTGCCACTAATAATGCTGTTCTGTGTCAAAAGTTGATAGTTTATATGAGTAACGTTTGATTTACAGTTGTCAATAAAGCCTTCTATCATCATAAAATCCAAGCATATACCATAAAAATACCATGAATATGGGATGCAAAAACCTCGTTTCGGGGCAGATTCATTCACAATTTTTCTGATGAAAAGCAGTGTTGAACCTGTATGTACTTCCTTATATTCAGGAAAACATATTCATCCAAACGTAACAAGAACCCCATGTTGAATAAACCATTGAGAATTCTCGTCGTTTTTTTAGGGCTTTTAACCGCTTTACATCCCTTGACGCTCTCTGCAGCGCCAGCACTCAATGCCGAAAACACGATCTATCTCGACCTTCCGTCAGGACGAGTCGTCATCCAGATGCTTCCAAATATTGCCCCACGCCATGTGGCGCGCATCAAAGAGTTGACCCGCAAAGGTTTTTATGACGGTCTCACCTTCCACCGTGTTATACCGGGATTTATGGCCCAGACCGGCGATCCGCAGGGTGACGGTTCCGGCGGTTCCGGCCAACAGCTTAAAGCTGAATTTTCGCGCGAGCAGCATATCAGGGGCACCCTCTCCATGGCCCGCGCCTCTGACCCCAACAGTGCCGACAGCCAGTTTTTCATCTGCTTCGCACCAGCGCCATTTCTCGACGGGCAATACACCGTTTGGGGACAAGTCGTTTCCGGAATGGAATTTGTTGACAAGGTAAAGGCTGGTTCGCAGTACAACAATGGCGCGGTTTCCAATCCCACCAGAATAGTGCGTATGAAGGTCGCTGCGGATGTAAAACCGTGAGTTTGAGGGTTCTGAGGAACACGGGGGGGGGTACCAAATGAAATTCCGGGAATAAAACATCTTCCCGGAAGAGGCAAAAACAGCATCACAATGCGATCACTCTCCCGTGCCAACGCATCTCAACCATTGCTGTACTGTTTCGCCTGCGCACGTAACGTCAACAGACGTGCTCCTGCGGCATTGAGAGTCGCCACCTGTTTGGCGAAATGAAACCGGATCAGGTTGTGAACCGGTTCACGGAAAAAGCTTGATCCGGGAACGGCAGCAACTCCAACCGTGCGTGCAAGCCATTCACAAAAGAGGAGATCATCACTGATGCCAAATTCACCAACATCAACCATCACATAATAGGCTCCCTGTGGCCGCGTATAGGAGAGCCCTGCCTGGTCGAGCCAACCGAGAAAAATATCCCGTTTTTCGGTGTAACTCGCCTGGAGTGCATCATAATAGGAGTCGGGAAATTCAAGCGCTGTCACGGCGGCTTCCTGCAATGGCGCTGCTGCTCCAACGGTGAGAAAGTCATGCACCTTGCGGATGGCATCGATAACACGGGGCGCAGCCACCACTGTTCCAAGCCTCCATCCGGTGATTGAATAGGTTTTGGAGAGCGAACTGCAGGTGATGGTGCGCTCAAACATACCCGGCAACGCCGCGATGCTTCGGTGAGTGTGCGGCGCATAGACAATGTGCTCATAGACCTCATCAGTGATGACAAAGGTATCGAATTCAATGGCAAGGCCTGCAATGATTTCCAGTTCACCCTGCGAGAACACTTTTCCTGTGGGATTCCCCGGATTACAGAGAATCAAGGCTTTGGGTCGGTGTTGCTCAAAAGCTTTGCGGAGTTCATCAGGGTCAAAGGAAAAATCCGGTGGACGCAATGGGACATAGAGAGGAATTGAACCGGTGAGAATGGTGTCGGCGGTATAGTTTTCATAGAACGGGGAAAAGATGACAACCTTGTCGCCAGGATTGCATGCGGTCATCATGGCAGCCATCATCGCCTCCGTACTGCCGCAGGTCACCACCACGTTGGTTTCCGAATCAACAGGAATTCCCATGAATCGTGACTGTTTGCGGGCAAAAGCCTGACGGAAATTTGCCGCTCCCCAGGTCACTGCATACTGGTGCGGACCCTGTCGGCCTGCGAGCTCAGCCGCAACAAGCAGCGCTTCGGGGGGATCAAAATCGGGAAACCCCTGCGACAGATTGATGGCGGCACAGTCATTGGCCACACGGGTCATTCTCCGAATAATTGATTCTGTAAAATGGCTTGTTCGCCTGCTTGTTTCTGGCACTAATAACTCCCTTAAGGTTATCTGGTTGCGTAACTCACCCATACGTTTAAAGTTATGGGTTACACGATGAAGCGTTCAGTTTGACAGCACGTTTCTGCAGTGAATATAATCGACCAGAATTTCAATCCAATATTTGCATCTTCATCGTTATTCATGGAATAAACAGAATAACCGCTACCCTTATAACAATAATAGCATCTGGATACAGGTCGTGGAGATTTATTTTGAGGGAAGATGACCGTTTTGTTTATTATTGATTATAAAGAGGCATTGCGATACGTCGCAACGCTACTGAGTTAACAGAGAGTTTTGAACAGGCTACCGTGAATAAACAACGCTCGCTCATTTTTTTAACCGGATTTAGCGGATCAGGTAAGTCAACAATAGGGCCTCTGCTGGCCAATTCGCTTGGCTATGAGTTCGTTGATCTTGATCAGGCTATTGAGAAAAAGGCCGGGAAAACCATTACCAGGATTTTTGGTGAGGATGGAGAGACCTACTTCAGAAATCTTGAAATGATGACCCTTCACACCCTTATAGCTAAAAATGACATGGTTATCTCGCTTGGTGGAGGTGTGCTCGAAAATGATCAATCGTACACCCTCATCCAGAAGTCCGGCACCATGGTCTATCTGAAATCACCCATCACAACCCTTGCAAGAAGACTCTGCAACAAAGCCGATCGACCTTTGCTCAGGGGCGAAGAGGGGCAAAAACTTTCTCGTCAAGAGATTGAGGAGAAAATAGAGGCTATTCTCACCAAACGTGAGCCACGCTATGAAACCGCTGAAATCACCGTTCAGACCGATATTCAACGAATCGGCTCAACCGTTGAAGAGTTGACCCGCAAAATTGAGCGCCATGTGCGAAATGCTTCTGCCACAACTGAGGATCAATAAATTTAAACAAATACTGTGAGCACCATAATTGTTGGGACACCGGTTATTACCGGGCTTGGAGAGTTGTTCAAAGCCCATGGGCTTTCAAAAAAAACCGTGTTGCTTTTCGATGAACATACCCGCAAGCTGTTTGGTGACGAACTTGTCAAGAGGCTTCACGATGAGGGCTTTCAGTTGAAAGAGCTTGTTGTGCCCGCAAGGGAGGCCTCCAAAAGTTTCAGCGTTGCATTTCGACTCTATGGCAGCATGATTGAGGCTGATGTAGACCGAAGCTGGAACCTGCTTGTGGTTGGTGGTGGCGTTGTGGGTGATCTTGGTGGATTTATTGCCGCAAGCTATTTCCGCGGGATACCGGTCATCCAGCTTCCTACGACGCTTCTTGCCATGACGGACAGCTCTATTGGCGGAAAGGTGGCCATCAACCACCCGCTTGGCAAAAATCTGATTGGCTTTTTTCACTCCCCGGAGCTGGTGCTGATTGATCCATCATACCTTGCATCCCTGCCGCAGCGGGAAATCTATGCTGGAATGGCTGAGGTTGTCAAATATGGGTTTATCGCTGACGAGCCACTTTTCAGCTTTCTTGACCTTCATTTCAGCGACATTACATCCCTGCAGGAGCCATACCTCACCGAGGCAATCAAAAAAAGCGCCTTTATCAAGGACGACGTGGTGACGAAGGATTTCAGGGAGACCGATGGGCTTCGAGCCACACTTAATTTTGGCCACACCTTTGCCCACGGACTGGAAAAACTTGCAGAGTACCGTCACCTGCGCCACGGAGAAGCGGTGACCATGGGAATGGTCTGTGCCCTCTTTTTATCGCATAATCTTGGCTATCTCGACCGCCAGTCGTTGGAGCGCGGGCTCACCCTCCTGCAAAAGTTCCGCTTTCCCAAGGGGCTGCTGAAGCGCAGGTTTCTGGATATTGACCGCGACCTGCTTCTGGAGAGCATGTTCTCTGACAAAAAGAAGCTCAACAAAAAGCTTCGTTTTGTGTTGCTGAAAAAAATTGGAGAGGCCTTTCTGCTGGAGGAAAATATTGATGACCAGCAGGTGCTGAAAGCCATCGACGAAGCCCAGGCACGACTCAAACCGGTTACTCTGCGTTAAGAGAAAAGAGATAGCGTGTCCCCTTGACAACGGCCAACTCTTCGTGCCTTGGAGAACAGTCAAGCATTCCGGCAATCAGGGGAGCATTACCACCGGTCACCATCACATTAACAGCAGTTTCACTCCGCTCCTCTTGAAGCCAGCCTGTAATTTTGGCGACGAGGCCATCCATGCTGGAGGCGCAGCCATGAATAATCCCGTTTTTGATACCATCAGTTGTTGAGCATCCAAGAAGAGTTTCAGGACGATCTAGAGCAACAAGAGGCAATTGGGCGGTATGTTCGTGCAGCGCTTTTGCCATGAGATCAAGACCCGGCAAAATCAACCCTCCGAGATATCGCTGAGTGGAACCAACGACATCAACCGTTATAGCTGTGCCAATATCGATGGCTATAACCGCCGCTTCAGGGTAAAGAAGTTGACTCACGGCACAAAGCGCAAGACGATCAGCGCCAAAGGAGTCCGGGGGGGCATAATTGAGCACAAAGGGAAGAGTGATTGAAGCAGAAACCGTCATAACCTGCCCAGAGAGATGATGGCGAAGGTAGTCGCCTGTCGTACGCTCAAGCATAGGGATCACGCTGCAAATTGCTGCATCACCAAGTGAGGGATACCTCATGATCATCTGTGCCAAAGTGCCAGGAAAACCATCAGGATCAATGAGGCTTTTGGAGGAAACCTTCACTTTTTCGAGAATCTCATGGCCCTGATAAACCACAAAAGAGGTGTTGGTATTTCCAACCTCTACGACAAGAAGCAACGAATCAGCATAGGGCTCTTTTCCGGCAAAACGCATGATGGTCTCTCCAGACATACTCAGCGCAGCTTTGCGTCAATACCGGTTCTCTTTGACAAGTCCGAAAGAAAACGTTTGTAATCGACAAGGTTGGTTGTTACGAACAGGGAGTCCCTGACTGATGATTTGGCAGCAACAATAAAGATCTTTGGAGGTGGGTTGTAGGTTATACTCTCCTGGTATATGGCAATAATATCGGCAAGATCTATCTGTTTTTCATTGCCTTTGCGATCAATAGAGAGCAGTTTGTCATTGGTTATCCTCACGGAATCTCCATCCTGACCATGCTCCCCCACAAAACGGGTATTATAGTAATTCGGCACCCCCAGTGAAATCGTGGTAAAAAAAACGAGTACAGCAGTTTTCCAGAAGCAGCCAAGATCGACACCATAAGTAAATTTTCCGTATCGGAAGAAAATCGCCCACACCACGGCGAGAAAAAGCATACTCATGCACCACGTTGCAATGTAGTAGTAATCAAGCCAAAAGGCAGGATAGGTCATGGGATAATGAAAAATCTCTGACATGGCGGGTATGGGTTATTGTTACTGAATACGGGTAATGCGATTCTGAAAATAAGGGTTAACGCAACGTTTGCAATAAAATATTTCGCAAAAAAAAGGCCCGCATAAGCGAGCCTTCACTTTTTTAAAACAGAGAGTAGCCGTTCAATGCTCAAACAGCATTTCCGAGTAGGTAGGAAGCTGCCAGCGGCTGCGGTCAACAACCTGTTCAAGTCGGTCAACAACAACACGTATTTCCAGCATAAACGGAAGCAGTGTCTCGGCACAGTAGTCAGCCTTGTCAAACTCGGTGGCAAGCGTTTCGATTTTTTCGATAGCTTCATCGAGCTCGGCAGACAGATCAATAACCGTTGAAAGATTTTCAGCCAACATTTTAAGATGATCCGCCTGACTCTTGAGTGCCTTTTCGGAGAGCCCAATAGCTTCAGAGGCATCAAGCAGGGTATTAAATGAGCTTCCAATGCTTCCCTGATATTCAGAAACATCAGGAATAACAAAGGTCTTCAGCATAAGCTGCAGGGTACGCGCTTCGATATCAACACCCTTGACATACCGCTCAAGACGGATATGCAGACGCGCATCAATCTCCTCAACACTCAGAACACCATATTTGGCAAACATCGCCTGTATATCCTTGTTGAGCAGCACTCTGAGTGCCTGGGGGGTATTCTTCAAATTCGGCAAACCTCTCTCCCTGGCTGCCTGCTGAAGAGCCTCAGCATAGTTATCACCCTGATAACGAATCGGCTTGGTGGCCGTAATCTGCTCGCGAAGCGTTTCAAGAATGGCTGAATCCCGCTCCTTTCCTGCCTTGATTTTTGCAAGAATGGCATCGGAAATATCATCAACAGCCTCCGCCATAAGCGTATTGAGCACCATATTCGGGACAGAGGTTGCCTGCGAAGAGCCAACAGCCCTGAATTCAAACTTGTTGCCGGTAAAGGCGAATGGTGATGTGCGGTTGCGGTCAGTATAGTCTTTGTTGACCACAGGCACCTGTGAAAGACCAAGATTGAGCACCTGTTTTTCAGTTTTCAGGTCAACCTTGCCGCTCTCAATGGCATCAAGTACCTTTTCGAGCAGCTCGCCCAGGAAAACAGTTACCACAGCCGGTGGAGCCTCATTGGCACCAAGACGGTGGTCGTTACCCATGCTCGCTATCGACATCCGCAAAATATCCGCCCTCTTGTAGACACCTTTAAGAACAGCCACAAGGAAAACGAGGAAGTGAACATTTTTTTCAGGAGTATCACCCGGATCAAGAAGATTAATGCCGGAATCGGTACCGATTGACCAGTTATTGTGCTTGCCTGAACCGTTGATACCAGCAAAAGGCTTTTCAGCCAGCAACAAGGCAAAACCTCTCTTGTCGGCAATCTTTCTCATCACCTCCATCACCAGCAGATTGTGGTCAACGGATATATTGGCCTCTTCAAAAATAGGGGCAATTTCAAACTGGTGAGGAGCAACCTCGTTGTGACGAGTTTTGGCTGGAATGCCGAGCAGATAAAGCTCATGTTCCACATCCTGCATAAATTCAAGTACACGATCAGGGATAGCGCCAAAATAGTGATCCTCAAGTTGCTGCCCTTTTGGTGGGAGCGCGCCAAGAAGAGTGCGCCCGCACATGACAAGGTCTGGACGCTCGGAATAGAACTTTTTGTCAATCAGGAAATATTCTTGTTCGATACCTGCAAAGGTCTTTACACGAGAGACACCCGTAACACCAAGCACCTCGAGCAGTCTCATGGCAGACTTGCTGACCGCTTCCATGGAGCGCAACAGCGGCGTTTTGGCATCAAGCGCCTCTCCATGATAAGAGATAAATACTGTCGGGATACAAAGTGTCAGATCTTTTCCTCCCTTCATAAGAAATGCGGGGCTGGAAGGATCCCATGCGGTATAACCGCGAGCTTCAAAGGTGGTACGCATTCCTCCGGATGGAAAACTGGAGGCATCCGGCTCACCCTGAATAAGCTGCTCACCTGAAAAGCGCTCAATCGGGGTTCCATCGCGGTCAATTGATAAAAATGCGTCATGTTTCTCTGCCGTTGAACCAGTCATCGGCTGAAACCAGTGGGTATAATGGGTAGCGCCTTTCTCCATGGCCCACTCTTTCATTCCATGTGCCACCACTCCGGCGATTTCAGAAGTAATTTTTTTACCAGCCTTGATCGTATCCTGCAATGCAGCAAACTCCTCTTTAGGCAGTTTTGCACGCATGGCCTTATGATCAAAGGTCATCGAACCAAAGTAGGTCGAAACCGGAATTTTACTATCGCTGTTCAAAAGAGCCTCCTGTGATAATGATTTACGTGATATGAGCTTGTTCGCTTTATTAAACGGCCGTTATTTTTTTGATCTTTTTTCATCAAATACTGTCAGCACCTGCCGATCCTGAAGGTTCTTTCGGACAATTTCCGCACAGATTTTTTTGGTTTTCTTCAACTGGGAGAGAACAAAACTGGTGTTGGTTCCAAGAACGCCAGGCCAACTCTGTATTCTCGACAAAAACTGTTCGAGCGAAGCGGTGTTGTGCGTCATCACCTTTAAAATGTGCGATCCTTCTCCGGTAACAGAAAAGCACTCCATAATCTCCTCCTCTTTCATCACATGCTCCATAAATGACTTGTAGTGCCTCGACGAATCGATCCGCACTCTTACAAATGCATGGATATCAAAACCAAGCTGCCGTTCATCAACCTCCATCGTAAAGCCTTTGATGATCCCCCCCTTCTGCAGTTTGTCAAGCCGTTCACTGACCGATGGTATTGACAGTCCTACCACCTCCGCAAGCTCGCTCAAACGAACCCTGCCGTTTTCTCCAAGAGATTCTATAATTTTAAGATCTATCAGATCAAGATGGCCAGACATATTTTTTTTTCATTTCATTGTTGGCGGAAATTACATAAAAGTAAGAAATAACCAATCATTTCTTTAAAATTAGTGACTTTTTCAACAATAATCTTAACAAATTTAGGAAAAAGAGTATTGATGTTGATGTATTGGCACTATTATTTAATCCCACCATGATTTTTTAAGCCCGCTGCTTATTAGTACATGAAATTATCAGAAAAAATTCAATATCTTCCGTCCAGCTTTAACGATAGAGGCGAAACAATCGTGAAAAACGGTTTTTTCGGTAGTCCTTATCTTATTGAAAATAAGCGACCTAATTATTTATTTATGAAACACTAAAAGCGACCGAACCTTATAACTCCCATGAAAATAGCAATTTTCGGCGCTGGATTGGCAGGCCTTGCAGCAGCAGTGGAACTTGTCGATAAAGGCCACTCGGTAGAGATCTATGAAAAACGCAAGGTCCTTGGCGGTAAAGTTTCAGTTTGGAAAGACAGTGAGGGTGACTCAATAGAATCGGGACTGCACATCGTTTTCGGTGGCTATGAACAGCTCCAGAAATATCTGAAACGCGTTGGCGCAGAAGATAACTATCAGTGGAAAGAGCACTCTCTTATCTATGCTGAGGAGAACGGCATGCTGACGGTTTTTAAAAAAGCCAACTTGCCAAGTCCATGGGGAGAGGTGATGGGCTGTCTCCAGACAGATTTTCTCACACTCCGGGATAAACTTTCGCTTATAAAGGGGCTCTACCCCGCTATTACCGGCAATGAAGCCTATTTCCGCAGTCAGGATGGTATGACCTATTCAGAGTGGCATCGGCGAAAAGGAGCTTCAGAACACTCTCTGCAAAAACTGTGGCGAGCCATTGCCCTGGCCATGAATTTCATTGAGCCCAACATCATCAGCGCCCGTCCGATGATTACCATTTTCAACTATTTTGGCACCAATTACACAGCAACAAGGTTTGCTTTTTTCCGCAAAAACCCCGGCGACTCCATGATTGAACCGATTCGTCAATATATCCAGAGCAAGGGGGGGCGCATTTTTGTTGATGCAAAACTGAGCCGGTTTGAGCTGAACAGCGATGATACCATCAAGGAGGCGGTACTACGGGATGGTCATAAAATAGTGGCTGATGCCTATATCTCGGCACTGCCTGTACACAACCTCAAAAAAATTCTGCCCCCGCAATGGCTTGCACACAAATATTTCCGAAACCTGCACGAATTCGTCGGCAGCCCTGTCATAAACTGCCAACTCTGGTTTGACCGGAAAATTACCGATATCGATAATCTCATGTTTTCGCAAGGCACTCTTTTTGCAACCTTTGCCGATGTCTCAATCACCTGCCCGGATGACTTCCAGAACGGGATGGGCACAGCAAACGGGGGCAGTGTCATGAGCCTGGTGCTCGCTCCTGCGCATCAGTTGCTGGATATGCCCAATGACGTTATTACCGATATCGTCATCAAGGAGATTCATAATCGTTTCCCGAAATCTTGCGATGCCAAACTTTTGAAATCAACCATTGTCAAAATTCCCCAGTCTGTCTATAAGGCAGTACCCGGTGTCGACAAATATCGCCCTGACCAGATCAGCCCTGTCAAAAACTTTTTCCTTGCGGGTGACTACACCGATCAGCACTATCTGGCTTCAATGGAAGGAGCGGCGCTGAGCGGAAAGCTGGTGGCAGAAAAGCTGCTCAGCAGATTCGGCAACTGAGCGGCAAAACAAGTTCCCCCAAAGATGTCAATCAGACTCTGCATGAGAAATATTGTAGCACCACGAAGGATGTGCATCACTTTCAGTAAATAGCAGCAAGATGTGACGACTTAGCAAATAAGTTGTTATATTCAAAAAATTTCTTTCATTTACTCACTATTAATATCCTTATAATTATGGCTGCAGAAGAACTCAGCAAGTCGGCGGGTACACCTGCCTCAACGGGCAATCCGGAAAACGGCATCGGAAATGGTGACATGGCTCATCTGATTGGAAGCATGGGTTCCTTGATTGACTCAACAATTGAATCGGTGCAGGAGGCAATCAGTTCGGTAAGCTCAGCGACCGGAATGATTATTGAAGGTGTCTCCTCTACAATCAAATCTGAGCCAGTACAGGGAGTGTTCAATTCTGTCAGTTCAGCTACCGGACAACTGATTGACGGTGTCACCTCTACCATTACGGTCGAATCAATTCAGGGAGTGATCAATTCTGTCACTTCGGCGACAGGACAACTGATTGACGGCGTGACCTCCACCATCAATTCACAACCCGTACAGGAGATTTTCAACAATGTTACCTCCGTTTCCGGGCAACTGATTGATGGCGTGACCTCCACCACCCAAAACTCTTTTCAGGAACTCGGCAAATTATGGACCGGTTTGCTCGAAAACCTGAATACAGTTGGCAGCTCAAACCAAATACAGAACCTCTTCAACAACGTCAGCCTCGGGCTTGGGCAGCTCATGAACAACTCCTTTGTGCCGGGGGGAATGGGTGGTACCTCAGGAAACAGGCAGAAGAAAGATGTCACAGAGATCCGCTTCACTCCAAAAGAGGTTGTTACAGCCCCGCCTGTTCAAGCTAATCAACTCTGAGACAAAGAGTTCTCCAGCCATCATATTGAGCGAAGCTTCTCTTACCGGGGGGGTGCCTCGCTCAGCCTGGTTGCCCAACCTGCCGGAAACCGGTGCCTGTGTGACCAAATCCCCCTTCGCCTCGAACCGTTGAGCCAAGCTCCTCCACCTCTTCAAAATGTACCTGCTCAACCCTTGCCACCACCATCTGCGCAACACGATCACCATGGCAAACGGTGAATGGCTCTCTCCCGTGATTGATGAGGATAACTTTAACCTCCCCACGATAATCAGCATCAATTGTTGCCGGAGAGTTTGGGAGCGAAATCATTGAGCGCAAGGCCAGCCCGCTCCTCGGACGAAGCTGAGCCTCATACCCTTCGGGTAACTCAATGGCAAATCCTGAAGGAATGAGCGCTGTTGACAAGGGCTCAAGCGTTACCGGCTCTTCAAGGCAGGCTGAAATATCCATACCCGCCGCATGAGCGGTAGCATAAACCGGCACTATTGCTTGTTTGTGAAGACGAACTATCTTTACCTTGATCATTGCTCAGAAATGGTATGTTGTCAAAAGTTATAACTGAACGCCAATATAACAGATAAACCACAGGACAATTGGAACAATCACCAGAACCAGTTTATGCGCTTGCCTATGGCGCCCACCCCGATGATGTAGAACTTTCATGCGGGGCAACGCTGCTTAACATCATGAACGAAGGGAAGAGCGTCGCGGTATGCGATCTCACCAGAGGCGAAATGGGGACACACGGCACCCCTGAAACAAGAAAACAAGAGGCTGCAACAGCAACATTACTGATGGGCTACCAGAGCAGAACCACCCTTGACCTGGGCGACTCCAAACTCTTTCATACTGAAGAGAACATTGCTGAAATAATCAAGGTGATCAGGAAGTTCAGACCAACCGTCGTGTTTGCCAACCCACCCGACGAACGCCACCCCGACCACATCAAAGCCTCAAAACTGGTGACAGAGGCTTGCTACTATGCCGGTCTGCAACAACTCACCACCACCATAAACGGCACGGCACAGGTGCCCCACCGTCCCAAACACCTGCTCTACTATACCCAGTTCAAACACCTTGAACCAGACATTATCGTTGATATCTCAACAACCTTCGAAGCATCAAGAAAAGGCGTTCTTGCCTTTGGAACACAGTTCTTTAAGGAGGGAAGGGCGGAAGAACCAAAAACACTCATCAAACGCCGGGAATTCCTCACCGGCCTCGAAGCCCGGGCCCGCTACCTTGGAGAACAAATCGGTACACTCTACGGAGAAGGGTTCAAACTCTCCGGCACGTTAGGGATAAGCTCTTTTACGAAAGTCTTTTGATAAAGGATGGTGGTGACCACTTAATATTACCTATCATTTCCTGCTGTTGTCAAGAACCACCCCGCCCCTGCGGGGCACCCCTCCAGTGGAGGGGAATTAAGATGAGGAGTGACGGGAGAAAATTCCCCTCCATCGGAGGGGTGGCAGGCGAAGCCTGACGGGGTGGTCACATATGCAACCAAGCAACACCTGAACAAGTATTTTTATGCGCAACACAAAATAATACGTATCATTTCCCGCCCTTGGCGAAAAGCATTTCATACTCCTCTTGAGTGGCCTGATCGACCGTTATCACCCTGATTTTTTCAGGTAGCGACTGATAGGCGGTATGGAAATCCCTGACACAAGATGGTGATGAAAAATAGATCTCATCAATATACTCGAGATCTATAGGTTCATCCCGCTCGTCGGCAGTATAATCAGCATGCTCACGCTTGCAGGTAAAATATACCTTTACAGAGTCAGCAGCATTGGATATGCTGAAATCCTCCCCTGCGATCACTATTTTTTTCTTTTTGGAGTACCAGTTATCCTCAATGGAGTGCCGAATATTATCGCCGATAATCAGAAGCGCCGGGGAATAAACCTGCTTGTCTCCTTTTCTCAACTCACCCAATGTACCGGTAATAATGTTCTGATTATACCTCGTCGCATTCTGCACAATTGCAACAGGGGTCGCATCCTCACGCCCCTGTAGTGCCACCGCATCAAGCACCTCATGAACCGTAGAGGCCACCATGTAGTAGACAAGAGTATCGGCATCGGGCACCTGGATTTTACTGACCGGATGACCGGTACAAAAAGCGACTGAGGAGGAGACTTTTCTCAACGTCAGCGGTATCTCTGTATAAGCGCTGGCACCATGTGCAGCGGTAATACCAGGTATAATCTCGTACCCTATCCCATTCTCTCTCAGCACCTCTATCTCTTCGCCACCACGTCCAAAAATAAAGGGATCTCCACCTTTGAGCCGTGCAACTATTTTTCCATCACGTGCATGACGAAGAATCTCGTCGTTGATGGCATCCTGCTCAAAATGGTGACTGTCCTTGCGTTTTCCGGTATAGATTTTACGCGCATTGAACTGTGCGACAAGGTCACTGCTGACCAGATCATCATAAAGAATAACGTCCGCCTCACGTAAAACCCTCGCGGCCTTGATGGTCAGCAGTTCCGGATCACCCGGACCGGCACCAATAATATAGACATACCCCCTTTTCTGCGGATCCGGAACCGGTATATGAGTATCTGCTTTCTTCTTCATGACTTCATTCCTCTTATTGAAACAAGTGACTCAGAAATTACCACGTTGCACGATCGATTTCAATTTATTCCGCCACTCCACTGATTTTTTTACATTTTCACCATTTGAAGAGACCGCAATGGTCATCTCATCCTGCTTGATAACCGCTGGTGAGATAAAATCTGATAGCTCCCTGTTATCAACAACATTGACCAGAATTCCGTAATCTGCCGCATCCTCTTTTATCCTTCGGTTCACCTCAAAGTTGTTGGTACAGGCATAAACCAGAAAATAGCCATCAAGATCTGAGGTTTCATACTCTTTACAAATCTCTGTAAAGCCCATCTGATGCAACTCGTCCTGAATCTCAGGCGAAACAACAGAAATATTTCGGGTGTACTGCACCACTGACTTAATCTTGTGGAGTGCAATTTTACCACCCCCAACAAAGAGAATTTTCTTGTTATCTATCCTGATATTCAGTGGCAAAAAACTCTTCATGATCTCTCCTTTTACCGTAAAACCCGTAAAACTCCCATGACAAAAAGCTTCCATCAAAAAAAACTGGCCCCCTGCATACCCGAAAAGCAGGGAGCCCTTACATAATAGTTCAAAAAAGATAACTCTACAGCAAGCAATCAACCTCTATGTTCCGCCTTTACTGCAACGACAACCTTTAACAGTGCCGTAAACAACAGGGAACCAAAACTCCAGATTCCAGCAACAACAAACATCTCTGTTGACGTTGGTGCATAGGTAACAATTGAACCAAGCGGTGCAGGAAAAAGCTCTCCTCCAATCAGCAATCCGGCACTCTTGTCAACCCATACGGAGAGAACAAGAGCGGTGCAGGCCGCGACAAGCCACTGCTGTGATTTTCTTGAGGCGGGAATCAAAAGAATCGCCACCGAAACAACTCCGGCTATGAGGGAAAACCATAGTAACGGTGCATTGCCATAGAATGTAGTAAAAAATTGAACACCAAGCAGCAGAACATTGGCTACTCCAGCGTAAGTTGCTACCATGGCAAGCTTCTCTCTTGCCTCTTTTCCGGTATCTAACCCTTTCGTTTTCTTCACGATAAGAGTAACCAAAATCAACAACGCCATGCCTGCTGCAAAGGCTGAAGCTATAAAACGTAGTGCAAGCACTCCCGTCACCCAGAGACTTAGATCAGGCAAGCCACCATAGAGAAATGCTGTTGCAAAAAAGATACCGACCGCCAAAGGAATTGAGAGATTCAGGAGCGACTTGACCCACGCAGGCGGGGGCACCCCCTTCTTCTCAGCGCCAAGCATTGCCCATCCGGCGGTGAGAGTTGTGGCAAGATAACCCGAAAGAAACAGGAGATCCCAGAAAACCAGTGATCGGGGATTTGTGTAGAAAATGATGTTGAGCAGACGATCGGGCTTTCCCATATCAGCGACAGCAAACAGGATACTCATCAAGGTTGCTGATGCCGCCATAAACAGCGCAATGATAACTGTTTTAGTCAACTCCTTCTGATGAAGCAGAGTGACCATAACTGCGGAAGCTGCAACACCAACAAGAAAGGTGAATTGTGCTGTATACAACCCCCAACTCGCCTCACGCCCCATACCTGTAACTGTCAGGCCGAGCCATCTCTGCTGATAATAGGCAGAGAGGCCGGAAGCAACAAGCGCACCAAGGAACAGTGTCCAGATCCAGTAACTGCGGTTTCCTTTCAGAGCTTTCTCAATCATGGGAAAACGTTAAATAATGTAAAAAACTGAAGGTTTGGTTCCCAACTCCGGCTTCCTCTGCATGGTAACATTGCTTTCAAGCAGTACGCGAATATCCGAGGCGGGATCGTTCAGATCACCGAAAACAAGAGCCTGCTCAGGACACACTTCAACGCACGCTGGCTGCAAACCCTTGATCAGCCTGTCTGAGCAGAAATTGCACTTTTCAACGACGCCCTGCTCCCTTGTCGGATATGCCGTAACCGGATCAACAATCGCTGTCCGCGGGTCCTGCCAGTTAAAACTCAGCGAGCCATAAGGGCAAGCTGGCATACAGAAGCGACATCCAATACAACGATGATAATCAATCTCAACAATACCGTCCCAGCGCTTAAACGTTGCTCCGGTCGGGCAGATTTGTGTACAGGGAGAATCGGCACAGTGGTTGCACAACGAGAGAAAGGTACGGCTCTGAATCTCTTTGCTGGCACCGGCATTATCTGCAGTCGGAAAAACATTCTTGTATGAATTTTTCCAGATCCATCGAATCTCCTCTCTCCGGTTTTTGAAGGCAGGCACATTATGCTCATGATGGCACGCTGCAACACACTGCTGACAACCCTCCTTGCATTTTCGGGTATCAATCAACATCCCCCAGCGAATTTTTCCTGGTACAGGCTTTTCATCCCAGACGGGAAGAGCCGTTTTTTCCAGTGAAAATGCTGGAACCAGCCCGGATGCCGCACCGAGACCTACAAAAACCCCTAATGCGGTTTTCTTGATAAATTCTCTTCGTTGTTCATTCATCATTGTGTTTCCATCGGCGAGAGATGACAATTCCAGCACTTTGGTTTAACATTGGCATAGCTATGACAGCTAAAGCAGAAAAGCCGGTTGTTATGACAACCAAGACAAGTACCCAGGCTCTTCTGAAACCGGCTCCCATTTGAGGCGATATGCACTCGATCTCCATCTCGCACCACTGACCTCTCCCATCCATGCAACACCTGCATGTGGTTGGCACGCATGAACTCTTTTGGGGCGATGCACTTTGTGCTGTCAACAACCGAAACACGAGCGAGAGGCTTCTGTGGCGTTTCTGCCTCACCATTGCTAAAAAGATAAAATGCAGCAAAAAGAGAAATCGCAGCAAAAGTAACAAGCCACAGCAGTTTTCTACTCTTCATCATCACCTCCATTCTCAAAACCAGCCATGGTGTTCTCTCTCAAGTCTGTTGTTCTCTTCGTCTCTCCCTGCATGACAAGCGCATTACCAACAAGTTCATGAAGACCATAGACAGAAACTCCTGGATTCCAATACTTCATCAAGGGGGGAAGACTTGCACGGTCGATAGCACAAATGGTAACCAGAGAATCAACCTTATGACGATCTTTGACCTGCTTGACCGCATTGGCTCTTGGAAATCCTCCTCTCATACGATTTTCCATGTTCTCCTCAGCATTCAGGCCACTTCCTGAACCACAGCAGAAGGTCTTCTCTCTTATGGTATCCTCCGGCATTTCATGGAAGCTGTTGCAGACGTTCCGAAGAACATATCGAGGCTCTTCGAACATGCCCATTCCTCTGGCGACATTGCAGGAGTCGTGAAAAGTTGTCCGCAGATGATCGTTCCGTTTTGGATCCAGTTTCAGCTTATTATGATAGATCAAATCGGCCGTAAATTCTGCGATATGCACCATTTTGGTGGCCGCGGCATTGGTAAACCGGGTTCCTGTAATCGGAGAGACCGGCACTTCAAGAAAATCAGCAGGGCCGTTCATGGTGTTCATATACTGATGCACCACACGCCACATGTGTCCACACTCACCACCAAGTATCCATTTCACTCCCAGCCGCTTGGCTTCGTGATACATTTTGGCGTTCAGTTTCTTCATCATATCGTTCGAGGTGAACATACCAAAATTGCCACCTTCAGAAGCGTAGGTGCTGATGGTATAATCAAGACCGATATGCTTGAAGAGTAACAGGTAGCCCATCATCGTATAGACACCAGGATCACCGAACACATCCCCGGATGGTGTAATGAAGAGCACTTCCGCACCTTTGCGATTGAAGGTAGGCTCCACGTTAACACCTGTCAGATCTTCAACATCCTCAGCAAGTGACATTATATTCTGTACAAAGGTGTGGGGCTCAATACCAAGGTGGTTGCCGGTACGGTTACAGTTCGAAACAGGGGCAAGAATCCAGTTGTTATTCACTCCGATAAGATTCAGCAGCTCCCTGACCATCATGGTTATCTCAGCCGTATCAATCCCAAAGGGGCAAAAAACAGAGCAGCGACGGCATTCGGTACATTGGTGAAAATACATATGCCACTCTTTGATCACCGCTTCCGTCAGCTTCCGTGAGCCGGAAAACCCTTTCAGAATCTTCTCGACAAGAGGAAAATCATGGCGATAGACCGAGCGAAGCAGTTCCGCCCGGACAACCGGCATATTTTTCGGATCTCCAGTACCCAGAAAAAAATGGCATTTGTCGGCACAGGCTCCACAACGAACACAGCTATCAAGAAACAGTTTCAGGGAACGGTACTTTTTCAGCCGACTCTGCAACCCGTCACTGATGATTTTCTGCCAACCTGCGGGCAATTGCCAATCATCGTCAGTGGCCATCCATTTCCTTGGATTGGCGAAACCAAGATCAGCAAGCACCTCCGGTTTACCAGGAAAACACCAGTTCCCGTCGCGAAACTCTACGGGAATATCCCACCACTCCCGGGCAGAGTAGTCCCCTTTCAGAACACTGGGCTTTTCGTCGAACTCTTTTTTAAGCTCGGAGAGTTTTGGAACGTATTTCGACATAATTATTGCTTTTCAATCGGGAGCTTGGCCTTTTTCATCTTTTCGCGGTAATCATCCTCATACTCGGAGTATGTCCTGAACTTGATCGCAGCATTCCAGGGGTTTATATGCCGTTTTTCTCGGCTGTCATTCGGCAGGTTGCGTGTCGGACTTAAAAAAATGGCTCCGGCATGCATAAGCTTGCTGAACGGGAAGTAGATCGCAAGAACTGATACCAAAAAGAGATGGACATAAAAGAGTGCTCCAATCTCTCCTGGAGCATCAAAACTGAAATTGACAAGCCTCAACATCTGGTCTTTGACAGGCATGATATTCAGCCTGACCACGTAGCGCATAAGAACACCAACCACAACGATAGCCGCAATGAGAAAAAGCGGAAAGTAATCGGTCTGCAATGAAAGAAGACGCATTTTTGCATCGTTCAGCCGGCGAAAAACAAGAAAGGTGATGGCCGCAAGAACCACCGCATCGGTGCTATAAAAGGTTGGAAGGGTGATGTCAAAAAAACCATCCGCATGCTCAAGAAAATCTGTAAATCCCGGAACCATGGGAAAAAAGAAACGTGAGTGACGAAGCACAATAATGAGCAGAGACCAATGAAACGCAAGACCACCAAGCCAGAGCCACTTGTGTGACCCATAGACAAGATTGGAATCTTTGTGCAGTTCAGCCTTTGTATTGCGGAAAAGAGAGCGAAAAAAGAACACTTCAAACAGCACCCTTGCCGCAGCTTCCCAGAAACGATGGGGACTTTCCAGCCTGTCGTACCTGATCCATTCGAGAGATTTCTCCTGTCCGCAGGTTGTTGGAATCCTGAATGGAACAGGTCTCCTGAGCCAATCTACCATACGGAAGACAAAACCAGCCAGCAAGACAACAGTTGCCGTGTAGGGAATGATGACACCGAACAGGTAAGATAAACCAGCATATTGCACGCCCAAAAAAGGGAGAAGAGCAAGAATTGCCACCATAACAAGCGGCATAACCACTTTCTTCATACCTCAGCCCTCCTCAACGCCATAAACATTCTGCGACGACCCTCTTCAACTTTAAGCTGATATATTTTTTCACGATGCTGCATATAACTGTCGAAAGCTTCGAGGGTAAGCAGGTCAAAACGCGAATTGAATGCCTCCTGCACCTCCTGCGTCATGGTGCCTGCCACAGTGGTTTTCAACATGATATCGCGCAGCATTAATTTTGGTTCCAAAAAAATTGACAATGCTTTTGATGGAAGAATGCTCTGTACCGCCAAAATCCGGGTAACATCATCAAGAGCCTCCTTATAATCGCTTTCGCCGCTACCAAGCCCGGAGAGAATCACCTCCAGCGCTCTTGAAAGCTCCATAGCAACTGGAGTGGTGTAACCCATTTTTTCGGGAAACAATCCAAGCGCACTCTCCAGCCACTGCTGAAGAATAATCTCCTTGTGTGCATCAAGGAGCTGATGGAGCCATCTTGTCTTCATAGCTTACTGAGTAACGATTTCAGAATTCTCTCTTCAGTCAGCAACTCAAAACCAACTGTTCACCTGGTGCTCTTCGACAAGAGCGACAAATCCTTCATAATCGACGCACTCCACCCCATCCGCAATGGCGGTAATCCCCCGCGCATCCAGATCCGGGCGCAATGCAAAAACAGGATTGGTTTTTAGCACACCCTCAAGAGCAGGCGAAAATTTATTTCCTGACTGGACGGCATAAACTCCATCTTCTATAAAAAGGAGAGGATCTCCCGGCATCAAAAACCTGATACAGGTCTCGAAGGTATTCTTTTCAAACGGGGACTTATTGATAGTATGCAACATGATTCGTGCGGTCAATGGTGAATAATGACATCCTGTTCTTTCATCAATCGGCCTGTCTCTTCGGCGTCAAGCACTTCGACAGTCACAACAAGATCCTCTTCGGTCAAACCCCGCTCTTCAAGTGAGACTCTGTCGACATAGAGTTTTTCGACATCGTATCCATCAAGGGCCATGAAGGTCTTTGAAAAGCCCTTGATCCCGATACCACTGGTATCCTGCCCTTTTTTTAACGCATAGACACCGTCACCGATAAAGACAACGGAGAGATCCTGCTCGTAGGCAGCCATGATCAAAATCATCTCAAGCCCCTCATAGGTATAGATGGTACCGTGCGGCGCATGGCGCAACACATGCATGATCTTTTTTATATTTTCGTTTTCCATAAACTATCAATCTCCAAAGGTTATGAGTCTGTCGTTACGGATAGCAATGTCGGTAAGGGTTCCAAGTCCAGTGATAGCGCTCCCCTCTATGAGAACATCATCACTGATTCCCCGCCGTTTTGAGGCGGCTATGCAGGCCAGAATCTCAACGCCATGTTTTTTACTCAGTTCACTCCATCGTCCGGCAATATTCCGGTCGTCCTGGGGCGGATCCATGAGCTTCGTGACGTTGGTGACACCATCATTGTAAAGAAATACTGCATCAACCGTATGTCCTTTTTTGATAGCAGCTTCAGCAAACTTGAAGGCCGTATCCGAAGCTTGATGGTTATACGGCCCTTCCTTGAGCAAAATTCCTATTTTCACTGCCAATCCGTTTGTTTAAATGTTATGAAAAAAGATGCAATGCCAAGCTCTCAGATTTCGGCACGCTTCTCTTTAAATGCTTCATACAAAGGCAACCATGTTTTGGAATAATCGGCAAATGGCTTTTCGATAAACTGGCAAAAGTAAAGCGCATTTTCAGCAGCGGAAAGGTCGCCGTTGTTGAGAGCATCAAGAGCCTTCTGACCAGAATCAGCCGCATCATTTCCGGTCAGCTTTGCCTGCTTCCAATAATTGATGGCCTCCAGTCGAAAAATAAAATTCTTCGGCTGTGATTCGGCCTGCTTGAGCGACGAAAGTTCTACATTACGATGACCAAAAGTAACCGGCCAGCCCGTTTCGGCCCACTTTCTGGAGCATGCAATGGCCTTCTGAACCTGATTGATGACATCTTCTGACATGGGTCCGTTATCTCCTTGTTTTCATGGTTTCTTTTCCCGGGGCCTAAAGACCTTCACCCATCCCCATCTGGATATACCCGGAAGGGCATACCAGTGCACAAAGATGGCATCCGACGCACTTCGAGTAATTCGTGTAGACCACTTCTCCGGTTAAATTGTCCCTGAACCGGGTAACTGCCTCCTGTGGACAGAATGAGAGACACTGTTTGCAGTCGAAGCAGAGCCCGCAGCTCATACAACGTTCTGACTCGGCCTTTGCTTCACTCTCTGTCAGCGATACAAGGAGTTCGTCATGGTTACCAACCACCTCTTCCAGCTCAATAGTCTCACGCTTGGCCTGTTCAGAGTGGGCAAAATAGAGGACGTCCTGCTTATTGACTTTTGTTATCTCCCGATAACCCTGCTCAGGAAGAGACTCCCCTTTAAGAAACGCGTCAATCGAATTTGCAGCCTTGCGTCCATGGCCAACTGCCGTGGTGATAAGATCTACTTTTATGGCATCTCCGCCGCCAAACAGCTTTTCTTTGCCTTGCAAGCGAAAATATCGGTCAACCTTGAGCCAGGGGCTTCCGCCAGTAACGCTTTCAAAACCCCTCATATCGGCGCTCTGCCCAATTGCAGCGACAATCATGTCGGCCTCAATGTCAAAAGTTTCTTCAGTGTTTTTATACCTGAAAAAGGGAATTGGTGAATTCCACCCCTCTTCTCCCTTCACTTTTTTCACCATGCGGGCACAGCGCAGAGCCTGAACGCCATTTTCTCCACTGATGACTTCCAGCGCCCCAGCCATATAATGCATGGTTGTTCCCTCCCTGGCCGCATCATCAAATTCCATCTGGAAGCAAGCCATCTCCTCCTTTGGAACCCCTGCGATAACTGATGCCTGGGAACCAAGCCGAAGTGCTAGTCGCGCCACATCCATGGCAACATTTCCGTCGCCTATAACCAATACTTTTTTCCCTATGGCAATATCGTCACCCTGGACTTCGTAGTTTCTAAGGAAATCAATCGCGTTGGTCACGCCGGGAGTACCTGCTGAACCCGGCACCGGAAGCGAACGACCAACCTGCGCCCCTGGAGCAATAAAAATCGCATCGTACTCATGATCCAGCTCTTCAAGAGTGATATCCGTTCCGACACGGACTCCCATTTTTGTTGCAACCCCAAGGTTGATAATGCGCTGAATTTCACTCTCAAGAATTTTGCGGTCAACACGGTAGCCCATGATACCATAGAGCACCATACCACCCAATTTCTCGTTGGCATCGTAAATCGTTACGGCATGACCTTTTCGACGGAGCTGGTATGCTGCGGAAAGTCCTGCCGGGCCACCCCCGATAACAGCAACTCTTTTGCCACTGTCAGGGGCTGCGCCAGGCAGTTGCAGTCCTGCATCAATACCGTAATTGCCAATCGCCTGCTCAACAGCATTAATGGCCACACTTTCGTCGTGGTACTGGCGATTGCATGCGCTCTGGCATGGATGAGGACAGATCCTACCCATAACTGCGGGAAATGGATTTGCGTCGACAATCGTCTCCCATGCGGCTTTCCAGGCATTGTCGGATTTGTCGATACCATTCAGCAACCGCTGATACCCTCGGATATTCTCCCCGGCCGGACATTCAGCCGAACATGGAGGAAGCTGGCTGACATAGACCGGACACTTGTGACTATGATCTCCAAAGGCGACAATTTTATTGGTTCCCGCCAGTTCACTGTATGGGGGGAACACATAGGATGTCGCAAAATCAAGAATTGGATTTGATTCTACCTTCATGAATTATCTCCTGTAAGTCTAAAAGCGGACATGAGCAGACTGATTGAATGTGGTTCTTGCATGACGGTAGCTGTCTATCATGTCATTATCAAAAACAAGTCCTGTTTCTTCAAAAAAGCGTTTCCATCCAATGCGGTTAATCCACTCCCCTACTCGTTCCCAGGGACGTCCACCCGCTTTGTATGCGGTAAGGATTTTGCCGACTACCTCGGTGACCTCGGGCCATCTTGGCGGATTGTTTGGCAGATTGTGGGCAACAATACTCATCGTTGATGGTTTGGAGCGGGCATTGCTGTTTTTGCCACCGACCCAAATCGCAAATTTCGAGTGCTCAGGATGGTTTATCTCCATGGCCGGGCAGGCACCAAAACAGGCTCCGCAGCAGATACACTTTTCCTCATCCACCATGAGCGATTTCTTGCCATTGATCACGGTTGGCCTTATGGCTGCAACAGGGCAGCGGGCAACCGCTTTCGGTAATTCACAGATTGTTGCCAAATGATCGTGATTGATTCTTGGAGGACGGGTGTGTTTTACAACCACAGCGATATCGGCCTGGCCGCCACAGTTGATTGCGCAACAGGAGGTCGAGAGCCTCACCTTGTTGGGCATCTCCATCCCCTTGAATTCATTATAAAGCGTGTCCATCATCGACTTCACAACTCCGGAAGCATCCGTCGCCGGAATATCACAGTGAAGCCACCCCTGGGTATGCGACACGGAGGAGACACACATTCCTGTGCCACCGACCGGAAAGCCCATCGCTTCGAGCTCGCGGATCATCGGCTCTACATTCGCCCCGTTGGGGGTCAGAAACTCAACATTGTTGCGTACCGTAAAACGAAGATAACCGTCACTGTACTTGTCGGCGACATCACAAAGGCGTCGGAGCATATCAACCGTGTCCTGACGGGGCGTTCCTGCCCGGACGGTGTAGATGGTGTCACCACTGTGTGCCACATGCTTCAAAACCCCGGGCTTTGGAATCTCGTGATATTTCCACTGCCCGTAGTTTTTTCTTACAACCGGATGCAAGGCCTCTTCGTAGCTGTGAGGCCCCGACTCAACGGTTTTCCACTTTTTTTCAGGACTGCTCATATTGTTATTCCTATAAATTTTGCCTTTCTCCTGAGATGTATTACCACCTCAGGGAGAGAGTTGAATGCGATCAAGAGAATCTTCCGCCCAACGGACTTAGGGCTCAGTACCTTGCCTTGAAATAGGGATTGTCACGAGGCCTGGTCACCATATTGATGTTTACGTCAAGGCCGACTCCCTCAAGGAAAAGCTTCAAACCAACACGCTCGATGGTTTCACCGATACGTTCGTGATCAAGACCGTTGTCATCCCACCAGTCGATAATTCCCTCAACCAGTTCGATAAACTCATCCATATCCTCGTCACTCTCCATCTTCATGAAGGGCACAATCAGCGAGCCCATGTTCACACCAACCTTCAGGGTGTTCTTTCCGCCCATCAAGAGGGAGATTCCCCGCTCCTTGCCAGGAGAGAGCGCTTTTGGCATGACGTTCAGGCAGTGCATACAACGCACGCAGTCCCTGCTGTCAATAACCATTTCGCCATCCTTGAGCGAGATGGCCTTGGTCGGGCAAAAATTAATCACCTGGTTGACCAGTGCATCCGTTCCGTTCTTTTCGACCCAGGCGGTAACCTCTTCGGGTTCGATCTGGATCGCATCCTTCCAGGTTCCGATAACAGCCAAGTCGGAGCGCATGATTGCATTGGTACAATCATTCGGACATCCTGAAAATTTCAGTTTGATTTTATAGTTCCATTCGGGACGATGAAGCGGCCCTACAAAATGTTTAAGCAGCTTAAGATGTGCCTTGAGATCATCGTAACAGGCGTTCTCGCAGCGACCCGGTCCGATACAGGAGACCGCCGTACGCATACCTGCACCAGCACCCCCGAGATCCCAGCCTGCCTGGTTAAGTTCATCAAAGCACTCCTGAACTTTATCCTGTTCGATGCCTTGCAGCATAATGTCGCCGGTCTGTCCATGCAGGGTAATTATTCCACTACCGAACTTCTCCCAGGTATCACAAAGCCCCCGAAGCATCGCTGTATTGTAATGAAGTCCCGGCGCTGGCTGAATTCGCATTGTGTGAAATTCAGTGGCTTCAGGAAACTTGTCTTTTATCATAGAGTAGCGCGTGATAACACCGGCTCCGTAACCGTCTACCGTTACCAGACCACCTTTCCAGTACCCCATTTTTGTATTATAGGAGTACTCAAGTTGATCCATAACGCCACGCAACATGGGCTTTTCCGTTCTTTCTGCCAGTTCCTTGAACCCGGAAATAAAACTTGGCCATGGGCCTTTTTCCAGTTCATCAAGCATAGGGGTAGGATTCAGGAACTTCCCATTCCCACCATCTTTGCCCTGTATTACTTCATCTGAAGCTGCCTTTTGAGCGCCTTCCATTATGACCTCCTTTAATTCACAGTAAAATTGGGATCAGCAAACCTCTATTCTGTCGATTAAACGCAACCCGTAGGTTTCGGTAGTCCGGCAATTTTGCATGCTTGCAAACCAGGTCCTTTTGGAAAAAGCCCGTACAGAAATTCCGATGCTGCTTTTTTATCTATCTCCTTCTCAGTGGCAATGGCCTTGGTCAGCACCTTTACGGCCGGGGCAATCTGATACTCATCATAATATCCCCGGAGGAAATTGATCATATCCCAATGCGCCTGAGTCATTTCGATCTCCTCTCCATCTGCCAGTACCTTCGCAATATCCTCATTCCAGTCATCGAGATTGATGAGATATCCATTCTCATCCGTTTCATAACTAACCCCATTAACTTCAATTGCCATGATGTGCTCCTTTAAATATATTTGGGAATATGACTCAAATTACAAACGGCTGATTCAGAGAACAACGGCCTCCAATACCTCATTCGCTGCCAACTTGTATACGCCAGAAAACTTGAATCAAGATAATAAAAAACTATATATCTATATAGTTAAAAACAAAAGAATTGTTTTTGCGTTCTATTTTAATAAATAAATTTCACTTTTCTGAAAGTACTCAAGAAGCTATACCAAAAACCTGTATCCTGTTTTAAATTCGAAGGCAAGCTGCACAAAACGCTCAGCCCACCCAGGATTACCTGAAACATGCAGATGTGCAAACGATGCAAAAAGATTCTGATGAAGCGCGCCATCACGTTTTCCCGTTATTCCTGCCCCCCGGATAACCTCAAACTGAAAAAGAGTCTCCCCTGCAGGCGCAAGCACTCGGGAATAGTGAAACTCATGCGCCTTGACCCGTTCATCCTTTCTGAACCAGGGAGAATCTCTGCTGCTCTTCAAATCAAGATATCCATGCCCGGCAGGAATATGCCCAAACCCGATTTCAAATGGAAGTATACCGGCAAGAGGATAGGTTCTGCCTCCCCAGGTTGCATTACGACAAAGATAAATAAAGCCTCCACACTCTGCATAAACCGGCATACCCGCCTCTGCATGTTCACGAACATCTTTCAAAAGCCCATTGTTTGAGCTTAATATTTCAAAGAATGATTCAGGGAACCCTCCGCCAAGATAGAGAGCATCGACATCAGGCAACGCATGAGAGGTAAATGAATTAATGAACACAAGCTCAGCGCCGTTTTCCCTTAATGCCCTCAAATTGTCAGGATAGTAAAAACAGAAGGCGGCATCCCTGAAAACGCCTATTTTTGCTCGTACCTGAATGCTCTTCACGAAACCCGCATTCTCGCGCATCTCCATGGGAGGGGCTTCATAAAACAGTGCAAGAAGCGCCTTCATATCACAATATCGATCGAGAGCTTCTGCCGCTCTCTCGATATAAAGGTTTGCATCAACAGTTTCTCCAACCGTTGTAAGCCCAAGATGCCTTTCTGGTATAACAAGATCGCTGTCAAACGGAATCATTCCCAACACGGGCACCTTGCAATAGTGCTCAATCGCCTGTTTCTGCTTTTCCCCCTGACGTGAACTTTTTACCTGGTTTAAAATCACACCACGGATACAAGCCCGTGGCGACATCTGCTGCATACCCAAAACAAGCGCAGCAACTCCCCTGCTCGTTTTTCTGCTGTCAACCACCACCAAAACCGGCATATCAAGCATCAGCGCGAGGCCAGCGCTGCTGTCAGATCCATCAAGGGAGAGACCATCATGAAGGCCATGATTACCTTCGACAAGAGCGAAAGTGGTACCATCCTCGCTGATATTTCTATGAAATGAATCAAGGCATGCGTCACTCCCCATCAGGTAAGGATCAAGATTATAGCACTCGCTTCCACTTGCCAGCTTGTGCCAGGAAGGATCAATATAATCCGGACCTTTCTTGAAACTACTGACAGCAACTCCCTGACGCACAAGATATCGTAAGATACCCAAGCTGACCATTGTCTTGCCGGAGCTTTTCCAGGCCGCAGATACCATCAAGCGAGGGAAATTGCGCATCACGGCATTACCCTTTTACTTCTTCCGAATCAAAAAAGTATGAATGTTTGACACCTCGGTGTGTGAGACAAGTTCATGGCCTGTACGCTTTGCCCATGAAGCCATATCACTAACGGAACCGGGATCGGTTGCAGTCATTTTCAGTATCTCGCCACTGTTCAGTGAATCAATAGCTTTTTTGGTTTTCAAAATTGGCAAAGGACAATTCAATCCTTCACAATTCAACTCCATCTGGCTTACAATTTCGCTCATTTTCAACCTCCTGATTTAAATTATTTTATGTATCGCACACATCATTTCAGCTTCTCGGCGCCATTTGTTCTGGCCGCAACCTGGCGACAAAATAATCATCCGCCTCAGCAGAATCAACAACCGTTTCTGCGCTGCTCACAAGCGGTTCCTCATAATCATTCCAGCCCCTCAACCCTGTCCGTAAAGAGACAACATGTTCATAACCAAGCAACTGCATGGAATGAACAGCAAGAATACTGCGATGACCGGAATGACAAACAACAATAACTTCTCTCTGTCTTGCCTTCACCAATTCAGGCACAGTATCCTCAAAATCCCATTCGCATGCCGATTCAAGTATACCCCTTGGCACATTCATTGAACCATGAATATGCATGTCATCAAATTCATAAGGTTCACGCACATCAAGGATCAGCAGATCGGGGTTCGCTTTCATACGATCAACGAGATCCCAAGGCATAATTTCTTGAATATCTGATAAACAGTGCCGAATAAGTTCAATATAACGCACCATAATCAGGAAATTTTTATGTCAGATAAAAAGCGAAATATTGGCATCAGCCGCGTATTCAAGAAAAGTTGCCGCACCGCCGTATTCAACTCCGTCAATGAACTCCTCTTTTTCAAAGCCGAAAACCTCCATGGTCATCTGGCAGGCAATAAAGCGAACACCGAACTCCTGACACATTCCCCGAAGCTGTTCAATTGTAGCAACTCCTTTCTTTTTGAAAGTCTCCTTCATCAGCATGGTCGCCATATTGTCGAAACCAGGAACATTCCCTGATATGATGTTTGGAATCGGCCAGTTAATCGACTGGAACTCCTTGCTGCCAAAGGGCATTTTCATGGGCATTGCCGGATTACTGTGAGGAGAGACTTTTGCCTCAATCTCCTTTTTAAGCAATGGCAAGCCGTAAAAAGTAAAGAAAATGACCGCTTCCATATCCATGGCTGCGGCTGTTGAAGCAAGGATAAATGGAGGGTATGCCCAGTCAAGTGACCCCTGGGATGCAATAATTGCAAGTTTTTTTGTATCAGCCATGGTTATTTTCTTTGTTTACGTTTGTATTAAATAATTAAATCTGTCTCGCGAGACCAATCGCATAAGTTTCAGGATTGTCAATGTCCTCCTGAAAAAGCCCCTGCTGCGACAAAAAGAAGAACTGTAACCTGAAGCAATGTTAAAACGGTATAAATGAAATCTTTTTCCTTAACAAAAGCAGGAATAATAACAGCAAGACAGAACATGGTCACCGATGAAAGATAGACAATTGAAGCGTAACTGATGACATCACCCCGACCCAACTGAGTAAGCCAATCCCATCCTGAAGGAACAGCAACCACTTTGTGCAACTCTGCTGCCCGAAGATGCCAATGCAAAGCAACCTCAGCGGGAGAAACCGCCGAGGGAAGCAACTGAAGGACATAGGTCAGATAGCCTGCAATAATAAAAATAATTCCTAAAGTCGAAGTCCAGAAGAGAACAGTGGCATAGCTCAACTGAACCCTGTTTGCATGAAGTTCTTGTTTCATCGTATATGTTTAAAGTCAGATTCCGAATCCTTTTAAGAGAGCTCTTAATCCAGCAGCAGCCAAGAGTGTGATAACAAGCTTTCTGACAACACGAGTATGAACCTTTGTCAGCAGTCTGGCACCAATTTTTGTCCCTATCATCATCCCGGCAATTGATGGAACTGCAATAAGAGGGAGTACCGCTCCCTTGTGCAGATAGACCCATGCGGCTGCAGTATCATTGATAGAGAGTACAAAAATGCTTGTGGCCACGGAAACTCTCAGAGGCGCCCCAAGAACAAGGTTGAATACTGGTACATTTGCCCATCCAGCGCCAAGCCCGAACATACCAGCCATGAATCCAATCACAATAAACAGAAGAATTCCAACAGGGGTGCGATGGATCTGCCAACTGACATCTTTTTTAAGCTGTTCATCGTAATAGATACCATAGATATGTAATATTTTTGAAAGCGTATCTGGCTCAGATATTTCAGGATAAGCAGAGTTTTTTGAAAGCAGCATAATCACGGAAATACCGAGAATTGTAGCACCAAGTGATAACTGCACAACATTTTCCGGCATGGCCAGCCCGACCATAGCTCCTGCTATTGAGCTGATAGAGGCAATCAGTGCCATGGAAAGAGCCAGCTTGAGATTGGCAAGTCCCTTTTTCAGCAAGGGAGAGCCCGCAGAAAGTGCTCCGGAAAGTGCTACCAGCAATCCCGCTCCCCTGACAAAGTCGATGTGGAAGGGAAAAAAACTGCTGACGATCGGAACAAAGAGCACCCCACCTCCAACCCCGGCTATAACGGCAATGATCCCCAGAAAAAATGAAAAGACGAAGAGTGCAATCTCCCAAACCCACCATTCCGTCTGTACTGGAGGAGGAGTCTGTACCCCGAAAGCTGCTGCAGGCAGCAGCAGCAGCAGAGTGAATACAGTCAGAAAAGAAATTGATCCGAACGTTCTGTAAATCCTGTGATCCATTACTCTCTCTCGTTTATGAAATGTAGAAGGTCTTTTCATCGGGCCTGAATGGGCGCCCCATCCAGAGAGGACGGCGAAGACCATCAGGGCCCGGTGCAGGCCTTGTCATGGCAAGCCACTCCTTGTAAATCTGGTGTGAACGCTCCGTATCAACAAAAACGTCACCGTAACGATCCTCTTCATGCGCTTTTTCGATACGCACCTTCTGGTGCCAGCAGTGCATGCCGCTGATCGGATCTGGATGAACCGGGAAGGTGATGTTCTGGTGCACACCGCCATCAGACCAGAAGATTCTGGTTGAATCAGGATCGCTGCTCTCATAAGGCTCAATACTCTCCTCAACTCTCATTTTCCATTTACCGCCCCCTTCGCGCTTGATCTGTACCCGGTTGGTTGACCAACGGTTGGCAGCAGGATCCTGCTCCCTGCGCCAGCGGCCAATGTGGTGCGAACAGGCAACAACCCCGGGACGAATACCTTCAGTCACCCAGGCCCTGTTGATAAAAAAGCCTATATCAGTGTTCACACGGATGAGGTCGCCATCTTCAAAACCGAGACTCTTTGCATCAGAGGCATTCATCCATACCGGGTTACGGTGCGCAATCTCTGCAAGCCATTTGGCATTTCCGGAACGGGAGTGAATCAACACTGGCAGACGGAAGGTAGGGACAAGCGCAAACTCACCCTTGCTCCGGTTCATAATCTCCTGATGCACATGGCTTTTAATGTAGGCTGGAAGACGATATTCAGGCCATTTCCAGTCGACCATCGTTTGGGAGTAAAACTCCTGTTTGCGAGATGGTGTAGGAAAACCTGTACAAGGTATACCTGCAACCTGAACACCGATTGATTTACCATTTTTGGTTATCAAACCTGTATACTGATCCACTGCTGAATCCTGCATATCAGCGGGTGATACAGCTCTTTCATTAACCTTGTAGACATTGGTTTCAACCTCAAAGGCACCATACTTCTGCATGTATTCCAATGCTGTCAGTCCCTCTTTAGCCGCCTTTTCCGGCAGACCGGGAACACGCTCAAAGATATAACGGTAATACTCTTCAATAGTGATCTTTTCACCAGGACGGTAAGGCGACATGCAATACTGCTTTATGCCGAGACTTCCATCCGGATCGATACGCCAGGTAAGCTCAATCCAGAACTCATCCTCTTCCCACACCTCACCGGTATTTGCCTGCCAGGTATACTCAACCGGGTGTCCCATTTTAGCATGAGCAACGCGAAGAACCGGCTGACGAAAAGCAATCCACTTGCCTGCATGGGTTTCATAACTGATAAGATCGTGCCGCTCAGCGGAGTGGCCCATCGGCAAAACATAATCAGCAAAATAGGCGGTTTCGCTCCAGGTTGGAGTAAGCGCCGCATGAAGAGCGATTTTTGATTCATCCTCCAGCGCCTCGATCCATGAAAAACCGTCAGGATAGGTCCAGACAGGATTAAAGACTCTGGTAAAATAGACATCAAGTTTGCCGCGACCCTCTTTCAGAAAATGGGGCAGCAGGAAGCTCAGCTCAAAGTGAGCAAGAGGATACTCATCCGGCAACTGGAGTGTGTTCCAGAAGGTCTGTGGTTTCGGTTTGGCATGAACATCGGGGTGGAACTTGTTCCAGGCGCTTGGTGACGTTCCGCCCGGAGTGCCAACACTGCCGGTCAAAACGTTCAAAAAATGGAGGGTGCGTGACACGGCCCAGCCACCAAGGTTACCGCTGCTTGCGCTACGCCACACATGTGTGGCAAACTGCGTACCAGCCTCACCTATCTTGCGGGCAACCTCTACAATCATTGCCGCCTTGACACCACTCTCTTTTTCTGCATACTCCGGTGTGTAGGCACTGTACTCTTTTTTGAGAGCCTCTATGAAGTTTTCAAAGGTTACCGGACTCCCCTGATAATCCTGCTGCAGGTACTCCTTCCAGTTCACCCAGTTTTCAAGGTAGTCGCGATTGTAGATCCCTTCATCAAGAAGAACCTTTGCCATGGCAAGCAAAATCGCGGGCTCACTGCCGGGAAAACTCGGCATCCAGTAGTCCGACATACTCGCCGTGTTTGAAAGACGAGGATCGAGCACCGCAAGTTTGGCACCTTTCATTCTGGCCTCAACAATGCGCTGGGCATGAGGGTTGAAATAGTGCCCCGATTCAAGGTGAGCACTCACCAGAAGCATAAATTTGGCATTGGTATAATCAGGTGAAGGGCGATCAAGTCCTTCCCAGATTGCGTATCCGAAGCGTGCGCCTGATGAACAGACATTGGTGTGGCTGTTATGACCATCCACATTCCACGCCCTCAATACCCATTCCATGAAGCCTTCATGTCCCGGACGACCGACATGGTAAGAAATTTCGTTGTTGCGACCCTCCTGTATGGCCTTGCGCATTCGTCCTGCAATATCATCCAGCACACTGTCCCAGCTTACCCGATCCCACTTGCCACCACCTCTTTTTCCAGACCGCTTCATTGGGTAGAGTACACGGTCAGTGTCCTCAATCTGGTTGAGGGTCGCTGGCCCTTTGGCACAGTTTCTGCCCCGGCTTGCCGGATGGTAGGGATTACCGACCAGCTTGCGCATCGTCATGCTCTCCTTGTCAACATAAGCCAGAAGTCCACAACCTGCCTCACAATTGAAACAGGCTGTCGGAATAATCATATACTCTTTTGACTTGCGCTCAGGCCAGCTTTTGGAATCGTACTCCACCCAGTTGTCCCACTGATCGGGTGGCGGGCAATTAACCTGCTCGCCATTAACGGCCGCACTTTTCACTGCTGGACCCTCCCCTTCAGTATGGAGATCAGGGATAAGATGCAGCTTTTCTGCTATCGTTTCAATAACTGTTGGTTTATGGGTATAACTCATAGTTTCTCCAGCACTTGTTTTAACTTAACGGGACGGTTTGCGGCGCATGAATCCAGACTTTTTCTGTGTAGAAGACACCGCAAAGTCCAAAAATGGCAGCGACGGCAAGGATAACAGGATCGGCAAAAGCAAGACACAACAGAAGAGGCAGAACATTGCCCAGCAAGAAGCTCCCATACCAGAACGGTTGTTTCAGTGAGCCATGCAGAATCACCTCCGCTGCCCGTTCTGCAGATTTCGAGGGATGCTTGCCTAAAAGTTCAGAAAGCATCACAAGAATATGGAGAACAAAACCACCGGCAAGAGCAGGCCTGAGCGTTTCAGAGAGGTCAGCAGCGCTGGAGGTCAAAAGGGCAAGAACAAGCATGGCAGAACCTCCTGCAAGCAGTGAGTTCAGGAATATATGCAACAGCAGCATCGGGCTTTGCCAGAAGTCTCTCCCCTTTGCTGAACCAAACAGAAATGCCGTATAGATAGCCGTCAAAAGGGCAAAAAGTGCACCACACCAGAGCGAGAGCTGTTCGAGAAGAGGCAATTCGAGATATTTTGCAACTCCCCACAAGGCAAGAAATGCGCCAAATCCGGCAATTGTCAAACCACCCTTCACCAGCCAGGAACCAAACTGCGGACGGAGCATCACCGAAGAAAAACGCTCGGGTCGATCAAGATCTTTGACAAGAAATCCTCCCGTAAGGGCAAGAAAGAGAAGCGAAGTTGCCCATACAGCCCATTGCAGCGAATCGGAGAGGTGATGCATCAGCAATGTCTGCAACACAAACATCAGCAGAAACAAGCCTGACGATACAGCCTTCGACCATACATAAGCAGGAACCTCCCAGCCCCAGACCACTCCTTTTGCAGGAATATCATAGACCTTTCTGGCCTTTGGTTTTCCATCAACGCCTGATGATGGAAGCAATTTTTTTGCAGGTTTGACAAAGTGCTTGCCCGCAAAATGGCCAACCCCGCGAGACTGTTCGCTCCAGAGATATCCGTTGACCTCCGAAACCTCAAGAGGATCAAGCGACGCACCATCCCCATTGATATAGTAGAGTTTTGGCGAAGTACCCTTTTCGGGCTTGCGCACCATCGTCTGCTCTTTTGCCACAAGGCGAGCGATCTCACTGCGAGGATCATCAAGATCACCAGCCACAATTGCCTGCTGGGGACAAATCGCAACACAGGCTGGCTTCAGCCCCACCTCTTTTCTATGGGCACAATAATTGCATTTTGCGGAGGTGTGCGTCTCGGGATCCATATAGAGAGCTCCATAAGGACAGGCTTGGGAGCAGGCTTTACAGCCAATACAGCGACGCTGGTCAAAATCGACAATACCATCTTCCCGACGGTGCAGAGCCTCGACAGGACAGATATCGACACAGGGCGGTTCCGCGCAATGGTTGCACCGAAGAACAGTAAAATATCTTCTGCTGTCGGGAAATGTACCCTTTTCAACATATTTCACCCAAGTGCGGTTTACACCGAGAGGCACCTGGTTTTCGGATTTGCATGCTACCGTGCAGGCGTGGCATCCGATACATTTCCGGGCATCAATAACAAAACCGTAATTCATGGAGTGGTTCGCTCTAATTATTGTAATATCATAGACACTGAAAGATCAGATCAGGCATGACTTCAAAAGAAAATATTGCAGCATAACGTTCACCTGAAAGAGGATGCGTACAATACACCAAAATATAATCATTATATCAATATATAACTAATAAGTTGACTATTAAAAAAAGCGATTGAGCACCTGGAGATTTCGCACAGGATGAATGACGAATCGTTGCTACATCGACTCAATTATCATCTGGATCCGTCTGTTATGGATATTATTGCGGGGATCGTTGCCGGGAAGAAAAGATCAGGGAGCGAGAAGCTTCATCGCCATCGCTCCCGTTGTGTGGTGTCGTACCAGGGGTTTGTTATTATGCTGAATAGTGAATAACTAACCCAAAACCTCTGATTTAGATTATTAGCCAACTTTCAGTACATCATGAGGTCACATACCCAGAAAAGCTTTTTTCACATCCTGATTATTCAGCAGCTCTTCGCCGGTTCCGGTCAGTACTATTCTGCCGGTTTCAATGACGTAGCCTCGATGACTGATACTCAGGGACTGATAGACATTCTGTTCGACAAGAAGAACAGTAACACCACTGCTGTTGATGGTGTGAATTGCGCCAAAAACCACCTCGGTAAACAGTGGCGACAATCCAAGGCTTGGTTCGTCGAGCAGGAGAAGCTGCGGATTACCCATAAGTCCTCGTCCTATGGCAAGCATCTGCTGCTCTCCACCGGACATGGTGCCACCCAACTGATTACGGCGCTGAGCCAGTTTCGGAAAAAGGGCAAAAACCTTGTCGAGATTCTGTGGTCTCTCTTTCTGACAGAGAAATCCCCCCATCATCAGATTTTCGACAACGGTCATCTCGGGAAATATCTTGCGACCCTCTGGAACATGCACAATACCCTTCTGAACAATGGTGTGCGCTTTAAGGTTATGCAATGATTCGCTCTTCCAGGTGATTGCGCCAGTGAACTTTATAATCCCTGAAATTGCCTTGAGCAGAGTCGATTTCCCGGCACCGTTGCTGCCAACCACCGAAACAACCTCTCCCTGGGCAATAGTGAGGTTGATCTCCCTCAGAACAGGCATTTCGCCATATCCTGCATTCAAACTTTTAATTTCAAGCATGATGACCACCTCCAAGATAAGCTGCAATAACGTCAGGATTCGTAGTAATCTCCCCAGGGGTACCCTCGGCGAGCTTTTCACCGGAGTTCAGCACAACGATCCGGTCACAGATTGAGGTAACTGCTTTCATGTCATGCTCAATAAAAATAATTGTCGCCCCCTTCTTTCGGATCCCCCGGATGATATCAAGAATTGTGTCAGTTTCGGTGTGGTTCAATCCCCCACAAATTTCATCAAGAAGCAGCATTTTCGGGCGGGTAGCGAGAACTCTTGCCAGTTCAAGCTTCTTTTTCAGACCAATCGGCAGAGAACCTGCTGATTTAGTTGCATAATCGTTCAACCCGACCACCTGCAACTGCTCTTTTGCATTTGCTTCGGCCTCTTTGGCAACAGTTGTGACAGAAAATGCTCCAACCATCACATTTTCAAGCACCGTCAAGCTTCCAAGCGGCTTGACTCTTTGCCAGGTACGCGCCATGCCCAACTTGCAGATCTCATCGGGACGCAAGGCATTGATCTTTTTGGTATCAAAAATCACATCGCCTGACGTCGCAGGGAAAAAACCGGTAATGCAGTTGAAGAGTGTCGTCTTGCCAGCACCATTCGGTCCGATAAGACCAAAAATCTGCTCCTCTTCAACAGAGAAAGAGACATCAGAGACCGCAACATTTCCACCAAAATGTTTGCTGACATGGCTGATATGAAGAAGATGTTGTATCATTTTTTTCTCCGGAAAAGCCCGAGAATACCTTTGGGCAGATAAAGTATGCAGAGCACCGTGATGATACCATAGAGCAGCACATGGGCATTGGCCAGACTCCCCTTCAAAAAGAGTCCAACCCCTGACGTTTCAGAGACCAGACCAGCTTTGATCAGCACATCTCCAATGAGGTTGGAACGAAGTATTTCGGCCAAAGGCACCAGAAGGAGTGCGCCAATAACCGGGCCCCACAAGGTACCGACACCTCCGATAATGGCAGTCAGAATAATTTCAATGGAGAGGCGAAGGTCAAGCACTGCCGAGGTATCAATAAAGCGGATGTAGAGCCCATAGAGGGAACCAAGAACGGAGGTCAATGCCGCAGAGAGAAGCAATGCCTTATTTTTATAGAAATAGATATTGATACCAAGCGAAGCCGCCGCGTCCTGATCTTCACGAATTGCCTGCAGGTAGTAGCCCGTTTTCGATCTCCTCAAATATGCCGTTATGGAGAGAGTAACAACGAGCACCAGCAACATACCATAATAAAATGGGGTTTTACTGTTCAGGTCAAGATCCCACAATGCAACATCACTGAGCAAAATACCCTGCGCACCACCCGTAAAATTAAAATTGAGCACCGACAGACGGACAACTTCGGCCACAGCTATAGAGGCAAGGCCAAAGTAGTGACCACGCAACCGGAAAACAATACTGCCGGTAACAAGCGCAATAATGGAGGCGACAACAATCCCCACGGCAATACAGAAAAGTGGATTGAGGTTGTACAGCGTCAGCAGAATTAGTGTGGTATAGGCACCAGCTCCAAAGTAAGCTGCGTGGCCAAAACTGTACTGCCCGGCATAACCGCCAAGAATATTCCATGCCGAAGAGAGCGCGGCCATCATCAGCATCGAAATCAATATACCGATGATATAGGGGTTCTCCCCAATGACAAGCGGTAGTGCAAGAGCAACTGCCGCCAGAACTGCCAGAAAAGCGATCTGTTTCATTATTGGCCTCCCTTTTTACCAAATAACCCTTGCGGCCGAAGAAGCAGAACCGCCAGAAAAATCAAAAACACAATCACATCTTTCCAGTCACTGGAGAGATATGTTGATGACATTGCCTCAACAACACCTATAATAATACCACCAACGCCAGCTCCAACAACCGAGCCAAGACCACCCAGAACACAGATAGTAAAGGCTTTCAGCAGAAAAGTGTGGCCCGCCAGAGGGTGAATATAATAGGTCGGGGCAATAAGAGCGCCGGCTGTTGCGGCAAGCGCCGTGCCAATACCAAACGCTATAGCGCTCATTTTAGCGACATTGATACCCATCAACTGGGCAGCTTCGCGATTCTGGCTTGTTGCCCGAAGCGCCATACCTGTTGATGTTTTGGAAAGAAAAAGATAGAGGATGAGCGTAATGCCACAGGTAATCAGGAATGATAACAGCAGGGGGACAGATACTGAAACATCTCCAAAGAGAGTAAATGCGCTGCTCGAATATGTTGTTGTCAATATTTTCGGATCACTTGTAAATGCAAGAAGCGCCGTATTGCTCATAATCAGACCAAGACCAATGGTAAGCAGAATCTGGTTTTGGTGAGGGTGATGAATAACTTTGTTGATAAAAATCCTCTCCATCATATAGCCAAATAAAAAGGAGATCGGGATAATCAGCACAAGCGAGATGTATGGATCGATATGAAGCAGGGTAAAGGCAAAGAAGGCGAGATACATGCCGAGCATCATCAGGTCACCATGCGCAAAATTACTGATGTTCATAACGCCAAAAACAAGGGACATACCTATGCCGGCAAGGGCATAGACCCCGCCAGTAAGTATTCCGGATATCAGTGGTTGAAGAAATGACATGAGGTTTTCGTGTAATAAAATGGAGGCTCGGTACTTATGCCCTTAAATCGCCTCCAGCAAAAGTGCTGGAGGCATGGTAAACAAGATATTCTGAAAACATTGAAAAAATATCCTTACCGCTTAAAAGGATAAACAAGCGTTTTTTTGCTGAATTGGGCAGGATAGACCGTTTCATACTTGCCATTCTGGATCTGCTGCACCAGCATGGGGTGGTTGTTCTGATTGGTAAAACCAGCATAGTCTGCAAATTTTACCGGCCCAAGAATACCATTCCAGCTCCCGGCCTTAAGAGCCGTACGAAGTTTTGGGGCGGTTTTTTCCCTGGAAGCCGTTTCAACCATAATTCTCATAGCTTCATAAGCACAGGCCGCATGATAGGATGGCTCTTTTGCATACTTCGCCTTGTAACGACGGCCAAAATCGGCAGCGCCTGGCCAGTTGACATCATCAGTCCACTGCGAGGCAGAGACGACAAGACTGGAAATTTCTGTCTGCTGAGCAAACTGGGCGGTGGTATAACCAGCTCCTGCACCAAGGAATGCCTTTGGAGTGAGTCCAATCTCTTTCGCCTGACGCATCAGCAGGATGGCATCTGCATCATAGGAGACCAGAAAAACAAGATCAGGATTGGCAGCTTTGATCTTGGAGAGAGACGGACGATAATCCGGCTGCCCCTGCTGGTACTTTTCGTTGGCAACCTCCCGCAATCCCATTTTTAGAGCATTCTCCTGGGCAGTCTTCACCGTAGAGACACCAAAATCGGTTGCAGCATACACATAAGCGATGGTTTTCGGCTTGAATGCCTTCACAGCATCCATCAACACCTGTGAATAAACATTGGCTGGTGCATTCAGACGAAACACGTTCTTGTAACCTTTCATGGTAATCTCCTCCTTGGCTGCGGCCGGAACAAGCAACGGCACCTGATACTGATCCGCCCTTGAGGCCACAACATTAGCACATCCAGAGGTATAAGGACCAACAACGCCAACAACACCATCACGCGTCACCAGCTTTTCATAAGCTGCCAAAGCATTTTTCGGATCTCCGCCATCATCCTCTTTAACCAGCTCAACCTGAATACCCTTTGCTTTCAAGTCCTCAATTGCCATCGAAGCACCATTGGTGAGATTCTCACCGATCTGCGCCTCTTTGCCTGTAATAGAGTTGATAAACCCGATTTTGACCGGTGCCGCCTGCGCCAACATCGGAAAAGCCAACAGCGCCGCAGCGACTATTGTTACAAACCTGTTCTTCATGTATTCTCCTTTTGTTTGAGTTGCCCCTGAACCAGTTTCAGGGAGTAGAATGTCCTGCATCACTATTCCAAACTGCACGGGTAAAGAGGTGTAAACTTACAACAGTTGCGCACAAAAAAAAAACAGGACCCGCTAAAAAAACGCCCGCCACCCATATACCTCGTAAATATGATGAATATTGAATTATTGCAATGCAAATAAAGATGTTTGTGCGTATTTATCTGCATTACAGGGCCTGATGCATGAGATTTATCATTTTCAAAAATGTAACTTCACCCCCGATACACATTACTGCAACAAAAAATCAGATTAAAAAAATGGATATAAAAAGTAAAATACTCGAGATCCTGAAACAGGAGGGTGAACCCCTGAATGCTGGCAAGATTACCGAACTTGGCGATCTTGAGCGGAAAGAGGTAGACAAGGCAATGAAGGCAATGAAAGAGGATGGGTCAATTGTCTCCCCAAAACGGTGCTATTGGGAACCTGCAAAATAGTTGAGACTGGTGTGACCGCAAGAGTTAAGCTTGCGGTCACATTGTGCTGACAGCTCCATCAATTTCGTCTACCGCCCTCATCCCGCCGATTATCGTTGCCGATGTTACGCTGGTTCTGGTTGTCATTGCGCTGATCACGGGAGTTGTTGTTGCCCCGATTGTCGAAGCGCTCGTTCCTGTTGACATTGTCACGATTGTTGCCATCAAACCGTTGACGTCTGTTATCCCTCCAGTCATACCGTCCATCGTACCTGCGGTCTTGCCTGCGATATTCAACATCACGCGACCGCCTTATCTCCTCCCATCGGTGTTGTCTTATTCCATAAGGAAGCCTGCTTTCATGCACAATAACCCATGGCCCGCGATAATCATCGGATCCATACCATATACCGTTCTGAAATGCGTAATAGGAGTTGCCAAAAAAGATGATATCGTAAGGGCTTCCTACCGCCACCGCAAAGCCCATATCCGGCAGAACAACAAATCTGGGACGTGTATCGATCACAAACGGTGCTCGCTGTGGTACCCCCAAGCCGATATGGATACTGACCTCCCCCCTTGCATCAGTGGCGGGATGACCGAGGAGTGCTCCAGCAATTATTACCGCGAACCCAATTTTTTTATGCATACTTGCTCTCCCTCTGTGTTATCGTGTTGTATATCTGCCGTTATAATGCTTTTTCATCTATCCAATCGTTCCGGGAACTATAACCCTTCGACGATCATTGCTGTTCATTCCAGCGCAGTGCTTCTCTGAGCCCGGAGCTTCGTTCTGTTTTTTTCTTTACAGCAGCGCAAAATACAGCTTCATCTGCCCATATTTCAACACTTTTTTTAGCTCTTGTCATACCAGTGTAGATCAGCTCCCGTGTCTGTAGCTCGCTGTCAACAGGGGAGAGCACCATGAGTACACGCTCAAACTCCGATCCCTGGCTTTTGTGAATCGTCATGGCGTAAGCTGTTTCATGAGCAGGCAGACGTTCCGGGGGTACGCTGCGAACTCCTCCGTCAGGAGTTGAGAAAAAGACTCTGAGTGCGCCTCCATATTCAGGATCGGGGAAGAGGACTCCTGTGTCACCGTTAAAGAGGCGCATGGCATAGTCGTTGACGGTGACAAGAATTGGACGTCCCGCATAGAAGATGGTTGATGGTGCAATCAGCCCTTTTCGGGCAAGAGTGTTTTCAACCTGCGAGTTGAGACCACTCACACCATAAGGGCCGTCTCGAAGCGCACAGAGTATCCTGAATCGATCAAAGCGCTCCAGCGCCTCTTCAGGAGAGGCAGCCTCAAGATAGCTCTGATAGCCTGCGACCACTTTTGGTGCAAGAGCACTCCACAACTCTTCGCGAGAGGGCGAGGAGTGCCAGACAATGGTACCGGTCGTGTTGCTCTTCAGGATCACCAGCGCATCCCTCTCCAGACCGGCATTCACGGCACGGCTGATTTCAGCAATGCCGCTCCCCGGCTGAAAACGATAGTTTTTTTCAAGCACAACGAGTGAAGAGGAGAGGGGCGATGCAGGGTTCCCCTCCCCGGCAGCATTGCAGATATCGCCAAGTACCGCACCGGCCTCAACAGAGGCAAGCTGATCTTTGTCGCCAAGCAGGATAAGGCGGGCCTCTGGTTTGAGTGCATTGACGAGCGCACTCATCAGCGGGAGAGAGACCATTGAGGCTTCATCAATAATCACGGTATCAAAAGGGAGCGGATTGCGGGCAGAGTGGCGAAAACGGGTTGAGTCGGAGATCACTCCAAGCAACCGCTGGATGGTGACAACATCGTCAGGCATTGCAGACTTGACCTCTTCGGAACAGTCAAGGCTCTGGCGGATGGAGTTAACCGATGCCTTCAGCCTTGCAGCGGCCTTGCCAGTGGGGGCTGCCATGGCTATCCGTTGCTTTTTGCCCCCCTTCTGCTCCAGCAGCAGCGCCAAAATGCGGACTACGGTCGATGTTTTGCCGGTTCCAGGGCCACCGGAGATAACACAGAACTGCCTCTGGAGAGCCATTTTGGCCGCTTTTTTCTGGAGGTCATCAGTGCTTTCGGGAAAAAGCCGCACGAAAGAGCTTTGCAATGTCGCCTCATCAATGTTCCCGGCAACCGCGCCAGCTTTGTGCAGAATCGTCATGGCAAGATCGTGCTCGTATCTCCAGTAGCGGTAGAGATAGAGACGATTAGAGCCATCCAGCACCAGAGGGCGGTGATGCTGCCCATTCAGACTGACAACCGGACTTTTCCTTAGTTGTTCAAGCAACAGGTCAAGCCGGGGCAGCAGCAACTCTCTCCCGTTCACCCTGACTCTCTCCCCTGCAATATCGACAAGGTTCAGGCAGAGGTTACCCTGCCCGACAGTATTGCTGGCAAAAGAGAAGAGACACCGAAACATATCACTGACTCTGCCTGCGGACTGCCTGCAGATAAAGTCAGCAAAATAACGATCAATGGCCCGTTCCTGAAACTCAATAGTCATAGCTTATCCTCCCTCCTCAATCAAAAGATCGGTCAATGCCTCAATGAGCCCTTCGGAAGGAAGGTCACGAAAAAATCCTCTGCTCTCCCCCTGCTCCTTGCTTACACCTCGCAGAAAAACGTAGATCACGCCGCCGAAATGGCTGGCATAGTGGTAGTTTTTTATCCGCAGCGAAAGATAACGGTTGATCGCCACCGTATAGAGCAGGTATTGGAGCGGATAGAGGTTGCTCTGCATCGCCTGCGTCATGGCGGATTGCCCGTAGTTCTCAATGGAGTTGCCGAGATGGTTGGATTTCCAGTCGAGCAGATAATAACGTCCTCCCTCCTCAAAAACCATATCCATGAATCCCATAAGCATCCCCTTGACCGGCTTGAACTGAAGAGCCTCTGCAAGCCGGGTAAAGTCAATCCCGCCGGATAAAAAACCGTGACGCGCAAAAAGCTCGCCAAGCAGCGAAGAGTTGATAAAGCGGAGAGGGAAGAAAAACTCCAGCTCCGCACTCCAGCCCCCCTGCTTGAGAGCGCCAAGGGTAAAGAGAGCGTCAGGCGACGAAAGCGGTGCCCTGAGCACGTTGTGCACCATCCCGGTAATATGCGGTTCCCACTCCAGTTTATAGTTGTGCCGTTCCAGCCCCTGCACCACCAGCTCACGAATCGACTTATCAGAGGGGGCGGCAAAATCGAGCTTTTCAAAAATTGCGTGCATGAAAATACCCGCTTGAGCCCCTTTAGGGAAAGTAAAAATACTCGCCTCATTACCGGCAGCAATCGGTGACTCCCCTGCCTGACGGGGCTCATCGCGATCCGGCAGCTCTGCGCTGTGCGGCTGATGCGTGGAGTCGTGACGACTGAAAGAGGTGAAACTTGAGACCCGCCAGCCAGTGTCAACCCTTCCGCTGAAGCTGCGCAGGTGTGGCTGGTCGGACGCTGTCGTCATTCGGGGAAGGGGTGAGTTTTCC
>SZYA01000106.1 GCA_005843815.1 Chlorobium sp. | reverse complement strand
GGCATGAATACCTCCCACTTTAGCCGCTGCCAGATAGACCTGATCATGCTTTTCCTGCTCAAAAAATGCACGGACGGCCGCCTGATTAGTTAGGTCAAGCTCACGATGAGTTCTGACAAGAACATCCTGCCCACCAAGACCTTTGGCCTGAAGATTTCGCAAGATTGCTGACCCTGCCATTCCTCGATGACCTGCTATGTATATCTTGTTCAAAACCGATAACTCCCTAGTTTTAATCTCTCAGCGTTTACTTCACCACCGCTTGCGGTGAAGTATGTTAAGCTTCTTCTATAACCAGATACCCCGCTGCTTGCGGCGGGGAGCTTCATTGCTCAGGAATGGGTTCGTTTTGTAAATTTCCGCTGGAACGCGTCAGTTTTTCAAGCCTTTGCATTGCTTGATCAGTTGGTTGGCTGCGCATTTCAGATACCTGGCCGCATGAGAGGGTTTGTGTTGCGCATGAGGCTGCAAACCAAGTAGCAAGCAAGAGAAAAATTTAACAGCGACTGGCTCCTCAACAAGCTGTTCACGATACTGCGTTCACGGTTCATGGTGTATTCAATCAAACAAAAAAACCTTCTTGCGAGACTTTGCAAAGTGCATGGAAATAATAGTTGGAAAACCCCGCAAATCGCTCAGCATCCAACCTCAAGCTGTGGGGAATATTCAACTCACAAAGATTATCTTGACTGCCAGGTATATGACGCTGCACGCAACAATGAATTATTCAACAACAAGAGATGCTTCGTTTCTGGATAAACTCTATACTTTGGAACACTTGGATACTCAACCGAGAGTCCTGGAACTGAGACAAATCGTCTGCCGGTAAAATCATACGCTCGCCATTGATTATTTACTTTCACCTCTACGATCGTATGGTGACTTATTCCTGTTTTCGCGTCCAACAAATCCACTAATCGTGTCTCATAACCGAGTCGTTGTGAAAGTATAGCAATGCAGATTGCTCCCTCATCACACCATAACCAGTTTTTCTCATTTGACATCAGTTGCCTGAATGATTGGCCCGGGTGTACTGGTGCCCCTGTTGGTGCCTGCACCTTTTGGCTAATGACGAACCGAAAAGCAGTATCCGGGTTAGTGATTTTATGCTTCATAATCAGTTCATCGGCATAGCGGTTGTCGCTATACAAATAGCCAATCACAATGACAAGAACGACCAAAATTGACATCCCAATACCCATAAATCGAAAAATCGCACTTCGATTATGGCTTTGGCGATCAGGGATAGCAGGATTTCGCTTCACTATAGCAATAATGTTTATTGTTAATGCAGCCTAAAGTGCCCCGTTTACGGAGACCACATTCTCAAGGAACAATCCTTTGGTTACAACAGCCTATTGTTACACAGGAAAGACTACAGCCGTCCATCAACCGAATCTGGAGGCAATACACCTTTAATATCATAGACCACACACCCATCATGCGAAGCAAGAGCACCGATATCCAATGTTTTAAATCGATCGTGAGCAACAGCGAGGATCACTGCCTCGTAAGAGTCGCTGTTTAAACTGGAGAGAGTCTCAAGCTGGTACTCACGCATGACCTCTTCAGGGTTTGCCCAAGGGTCATAGATATCTACCTCTGTGCCGTACTGTTTGAGTTCATGGACTATATCCACCACCTTGGTGTTGCGGATGTCAGGACAATTCTCTTTAAAGGTTATCCCGAGTATAAGAACTTTTGCACCCTTTATTTTATGGTCCCGGGCAATCATCTGCTTGACCACCTCGGAGGCAACATATTTACCCATGTTGTCATTGAGCCTTCTTCCGGCAAGAATGATTTCGGGATGATAACCGTACTCCTGTGCCTTTTGTGCCAGGTAGTAGGGGTCAACACCGATGCAGTGGCCACCGACAAGGCCTGGTTTAAAGGGAAGAAAGTTCCATTTCGTGCCTGCTGCTGCAAGCACTTCGTGAGTATCAATGCCCATGCGGTTGAAAATCATGGCAAGTTCATTGACAAAGGCAATATTGATATCTCGCTGTGAGTTTTCAATCACTTTGGCTGCTTCAGCAACTTTGATAGAAGAAGCACAATGGGTACCGGCAGTGATGATTGAGCGGTAAAGCTCATCCACTTTTTGAGCGGTTGCAGGAGTTGAACCTGAAGTAACCTTTTTAATTTTTGTAACCGTATGCTCCTTGTCGCCCGGGTTGATACGCTCGGGAGAGTATCCGGCAAAAAATTCACGGTTAAAAGTAAGCCCGGAACCCTGTTCAAGAACAGGAACGCAGTCCTCCTCCGTAGCACCGGGATACACTGTGGATTCATAAATAACAATATCACCAGGCTTGAGTACCCGTCCGATTGTTTCACTGGCTTTTATGAGCGGCGTTAAGACCGGACGATTGTTTTTATCGGTAGGGGTTGGTACCGTAACGATGTAGTAATTGGCGGAAGCAAGATCACTGGGGCTTGAGGTGATAAAAAGTCCCGTTGACTCACTGTTGTTATTCCGCAGTACACTCTTGAGATGATCGCTGGTTATTTCGAGCGTTGCATCACGACCAGACCGAAGCTCATCAATCCGCTCCTGCTTGATATCAAACCCGACAACCGGGTACTTTTTGGCAAATTCAACAGCAAGGGGCAAGCCTACATAACCAAGACCGATAACGGCAATTTCAGGAAAACTCATAAGAGGAATACGAAGTATTTAATATTATAAATTTTGCCGCTTTTGAATAGTATCAATCGCCTTGAGGTAGCTGTTTATAACAATTTTTTCATCAAACTCACGTTCCATCTTTTGGCGGCCATACATGCTCATGGCATATCGTGATTCTTCGTTCAAGAGCAGCATCTGCTCCATTTTTTTAGCCAAATCGTGAGCATCACTCACCTTGCAGAGAAAGCCATTCTTGCCGTCATCAACCACTTCACGACACCCCACAGCATCAGTGGTAATTATTGGGCGACCCACGGACGCTGCTTCCAACAAACTATGGGGCACACCTTCGCGATAAAATGATGGCAGCACAATACAATCGGCTTTCTGTATTTCACTCCGCACATCATCACTCACCCCAAGGTAGAGGACAGAACCCTGTACAACCCATTCATTCATTTGCGTGCGTGAAATAGCCGCCGGGTTCTGCACATCCAGAAAGCCAAGTAAACAGCATTCGATATTAGGCCAACGTTCCCGCACCAACTTTGCAGCTTCAACGAACTCCCCCACTCCCTTATCCCAGAGCATACGGGCAATCAAAAGAAAACGAAACTTATGCGGCTCTGCCGTGACAGGGGAAAAATAAAATTTTAGCAGATCAATTCCGGAACCGGGTAACAGAGTTGTCACTTCTGATCGAACCAGGCCACTATCAATAAAAAGCTGGCAATCATCCCTGTTCTGAAAAAAAACATACCGGGACCGAGAGAGTGCCAACCGATAAAGACGTTGAACAACCGATGTCAACCAATTCTGCTTGATAAAAACAGCACCCAAGCCTGCAATATTATTGATAACCGGTACTCCCAGCACATGGGCCGCAAGAGAACCATACACATTTGGTTTGACCGTATAACCCAAAAACACGTCGGGTTTTTCATACCGCAACAACCGGTAAAACTGAAACAACAACAGCAAATCTCTCAGCGGATTAGCCCCTTTGTTATCCATGGGCAACGGGACATAGCGGCAAGAAAAATCAGCTATTCGAGATGCATAATCATCATAAGGAGCAACAACAACCACCTCATGCCCATCAGCTACCAGTGCTCGCAGCAAGCCTTCACGAAAATTCACAGCATTCCAGGCGGTATTCAGCGCAATGACAACCTTCATTCAAATAAACGGCCAAATTTGATAAGGAAGCCAAGCGTTTGAATGCGAACCAAAAGTAAGCCAAACCCACAACACCGTACCATAACCCAAAATAACAGCCAGCACAGCTACAGTCCTGAACATACGGTCAGGAAACAAACGATGGAAATTACTATAGACATACAACTGAAGCGGAATAAAATAGAGCGCAATCCGATCCACGGCTGTTGAAACAACAAAAACAAGCGGAATGCAGGCAAGGGATAAGAGCGCCATAATAATCCATAAACGACGTTCACGCTCCGTTGAAAGCATAAGTTTTTTACGAAACAAAATGCAGATCAGTGCTGGAAGTGCATTCATGGCAACCCTGACAGGACCACCATCAGAGAGCATAGGATTTTCAACATAGTTTGACCATAACGAAGCATACTGTTCTGCAAGAATTGTCAAGCTTAAACCAATGCAAACCAACACACCAAAAAATACGGTGCGATAAGAATTCTTACTGGTAGCTAAAAAACCAATGGGCAACATAACCATTAGTGTTTTATGAAATAGTGCTCCCAATAAAATAAAAAGCACAAACCTTTTAAAACGACCATCAATTAATGCAACAAGAGCCAAAAGCTCAAACCCGATTGCAGCGCCCTGACGGGTATATCCCATAGCAACGACAACCAAAGTATATGCAACGGCAACAAGTAAGGCTAACCAAGGCAGCGGTTGGCGACGGCAAAAACTGATAACACCCGTCATCAAAATGGCGGCACAAACCAGATTGACCAAATAAATCTCTGTCCCAAGCAATGCCGACAACCAATTCAGCGCATAATAACCTGGATCAGACAGGCCGACAGCTTCAGTAAAAGGAATATCAACAGCAGCTTGATAAAGATTAATATACGCTCCCCAATCTCCCCCAACCTGATGGCGCAATCCAATAAACATCGTAAACACTACACAAATGGAACCCCAAGCCAACCGCCTTACATTATTATTGCCGCGAAAAGGCGAAAGTACCAACAAAGCAGGTAGAGCTAACATGAACAAGTAAGGGATCATTTCAGGTTACCCTTTCTGGTTTTCGAGCCAAGCCTGAAACATCAAGACGGTCCAAAGGCGAACGGTCCAGTCGTGGCGGCCATTCAGATGCTGCCGCCATATTTCACGGATTGGGGCTGGATTCAAATAACCTTCTTGTTCCAGACGCTGTTCATCAAGCAATGCTTCTGCCCAATCGCGCAGCGGCCCGCGTAGCCATTGGCCAACTGGTATACCAAAACCCGCCTTGGGGCGTTCAATCAGCTCGCGCGGTACATATTTATAAAGCACTTGCCGCAATGCCCACTTCCCTTCTCCTCCTCTTATCTTCATATTCAGCGGTAACCGCCACGCAAGTTCTGCCACCCGGTGGTCAAGAAAAGGCACCCGGGTTTCAAGACTCACGCCCATAGCCGCACGATCCACCTTCGTTAAGATATCGTCCGGCAGATAGGTAAGGCTGTCCCACAACATCATGCGATGCTCTGCTTGGGAAATACCCGCAACCAAACTTGTATCGTCCAACTTTGTTGGCAATCGAGTAGCGCCTTTTACCAACTCTACATCTTCCGGCCATTCAGTGACCAGACTCCGATAAAGATCGTCCAGACTCTTGACTGTTTTCATCCGATGAGCCATTTTATGGGCCTTGTCACCAAGTCGCGCAATACCACGACCGCCCGGTAGCATCCGCCCCAAGCTGTCCCACCTTTCAGTTGGCAATTGTTGAAGAGTTGTACCCAACGCTTGGCGGAAAGAAGGTGGCAACCATGCGATCCGATTCCATACACGTTCAGCCCAGAAGTAGCGGTTATACCCACCAAACAACTCATCTCCCGCATCACCCGAAAGCGCAACGGTAACATTTCTGCGCGCAGCCTGACAGACCAAATAGGTGGGGATTTGTGAACTGTCGGCAAAAGGTTCGTCATAGAGTTGAGGAAGGAGTGGAATTACAGAACGAGCATCGTTCGCCGTTACCCTGATTTCATGATGTTCCGTTCCCAGATGCTTTGCAACAGCAAGGGCATGGGGCGCTTCATCAAAGCCCGCTTCATCAAAGCCGACAGTAAAGGTTTGTACAGGACGCTCAGACTGCGTCTGCATGAGTGCCACAATAGTGGAAGAGTCCACACCGCCTGATAAAAATGCACCAAGAGGCACATCTGCCACTGCCTGTAATGCGATTGCTGCACGAAGCGCACCATCCAATAACGACACAGCCTCAGCATCATTATTAACTGGATTTGCCTGCCCATTATGAACAGCGTCAGTCAAACGCCAATAAGGCTCAATCGAAAATAGTTTATGAATCAGATCTTTTGCACACAAGGTAAGCACACATCCTGGTTGCAATTTGAAAATATCTTCATAAATCGAATGTGTTGCAGGAACACTGTTGTACTGAAAATAAAGTGCCAATGCGCCTCTATTGATCTGATTATCAAATCCAGGATAAGATTTCAATGATTTCATCTCTGAACCAAATACAAAGGCACGCTGAGACCCCTGACCTGCCCAGCCGTAGAAGAGGGGTTTTTCGCCGAACCGGTCGCGCGCCAAAGTCAGATTGCAAGTAACTTTGTCCCAAAGAGCAAGAGCAAACATACCTACTACTCGCTTTAACGTCGCAGTTACACCCCATACAGCAAATCCAGCGATTAGCGTCTCAGTATCAGAATGGCCTCGCCAATCAAAAGCAAATCCGCCAGATTGTAACTCAGCACGCAAAGCAATATGGTTGTAAATTTCACCATTAAATACCAACACATAACGACCACAATCAGAATGCATAGGCTGATGACCGGCAGGAGAAAGTTCAAGAATTGAGAGCCGACGATGAACCATTCCAATTGAAGCCACTTCATCAAACCAAAGACCAGAATCGTCAGGGCCTCGGTGACGGAGAGCATCCCCCATCTGCGTTAACAAAATCGGCCAGTAAGATGCCTGGAATAAATTGGTTCCTAAAATACAACCTGCTAAACCACACATTAAAATGCAGATTTAGCATAACCAACGGCACACCAAAAAGGCATATCTTCGCTAAACATAATATTCTCTAAGCCTGCACGTTCCATCATAGTCTTTATCTCCAATTTTGTAAATCTTTTCTCCAAGCGAGTACCAAACCGATCTAACGCATCAGTTCGCATCACATAAAACCCAAAATTTCGATAAGAGGCTAATGGAAAATGTCGAACATTTATCCCTAACAATTCTGAAAGTTTAGCAAATTTTGCTAATGGCCAATAAACAAGAACCGCAATGATCTGGCTGACAACAAACCTTAATCCATGAGGCATACGAGAAATTACTTGCCGGGCGAGTCCGCTTAATTTCCATAGCACCCGATACCATGCAGGTCTATTATCAAATGCATAGTACAAATACAATAAAAATGGGGCTCCGGGCTTCAATTTTTCTACACATGCCTTGAGGCCTGAAAATGTATCCGGTATATGGTGAAGAACACCAAGACAATATCCAAAATCCATAGACTTGTTGGAGAGAGGAATATTATCAACTCCTGCCTTGTGAAAAATGCAATTAGTATTTAAGATAAGATTCCTGCGAGCCACATCTATTGCACTACTTGGATCTATACAATGCAAAGTACCTATATGAGGAGCTACTATTTTCGACCAACGTCCACTTCCACATCCAAGATCAAAGCCTACTGCCGATTTCGGCAAAGACTCCCAAGGGAAAATAGAAAAATAGGCATTAAACCATCGCAAGGTATTCTCTTCTGACATTTCTGATTGATCAAATCTATGCCATTCATCGCCAAAACCTTCAACCGTTTTAGCATCAATATTTTTATACATAGTCTTATTTATTTACCTGAGATATCATCTTAAACAAATCTGTATTGTCATCAGGAGCACTCTATTTCTTATCGATTTTAAAAAATCTATATATTTTTTTCTACGTAATCTCCAAAACTAATGATCAAACTGACACATTTAGCCACCGATCAATCATCTGTTTAGTGGCTATTCTCACTCTTGACAAGGTATAATGCTGGACCAGCTCTCGCGCACCGTTTCCCAATAGAAATCGGTACTCCTTGTCATTCTTCAATCTTTGGATAGCAGATATCCATAAATCCATGTCGAACGACTCCACAAGGCATCCAGTCTCACCATCCTTGACCAGCTCATTCACTCCGCTATAGGGTTCACCCTGATATGCGATGACGGGAAGTCCTGCATTCATGGCCTCCATGATGGCCATAGGCGTCCCTTCAAAATGTGAGGCAAAAATAAAGGCATCAGAGGAGCCAAGTAGATCATTGACATCGGGAACATTCTCACAGAAGGTAATCCCCGGGATATTGCGCTTCGTGCAGATTTCCTGCAATTCTGATTTCAATGGCCCTTTTCCAACAAAGACCAGCTCTATATTATTCAACTTATCCCGCTTCGCATCAAATAAATTGACTAGGAAAATATGATTTTTCACCGGAAACATGTTTGCAACACAGATAATCCTGAAAATTTCGGACGAACTGCGAACCCGCGACATATTCCACTCCATTACCTTGTCATCAGATAGATGTTCAATCCCCAGTTTCATCACTTCCACCTTATCCCGTACTCGGGGATACTTATGGAAAAACGATGCATTGTTTTCGGAATTAAACAGATAGCTATCAACAGGTCCACTGGTGATATTGAGAAACCAAAAACGTAATTTTGGAACACTCACAGAGGTGGTGAGTCCCGGAATCAAGGTGACATAGTAACGGATACGAAAGAGACCCCTTAGAAACCGAACAACCATATCCGGATAAAAACCAGAGGTAATGACAACATCAGGTTCCCCCTTTCGAAGCAACCTGAAAAGTTTCAATGCCGCACTGAAAAACCCTTGATCAGCACCCAGTACATCGACAGGAACTCCCATCTGAAGATAAGACTCGACAATTGGTCCATTCCCCCCCCAGATAAAAATTCGTATACGATACTCTTGATGTATCAACCGGATTATATCCCGCCATGCCACTTCAATTCCCGCTACCCTGGCAGAAGCAAAAACAAACACTATTGTTGGCCGGGTATCAATCATGTGGATTTGCGGTTTTGTTCCATCATGCTACGAATAACCTGTTCATGGGTAATTTTGGCTTCAAAGCCCAGCTTATTAATCTTGGAGACATTGGCAACAGAAAAAGTCGGATTATCTTTCTTGATCTCAACCAACGGTGGTGTTTCATGCCCGGCCAGTCGAAACATGCATTCGATAACCTCGCGACCGGTAACTCCTCGACCAGATGCCAAATTGTAAACCTCCCCAGAAACACCAAACTGTATGACCTGTAGAATACCAGCCGCAACATCCTCATCAGCGATGTAGTCGCGGACATCCGAGAGGCCATAGACCTCGAAAGGTTCTTCATCAGGCGCTGCCAAAACACGTCTGATGGCAGTGGGAAAAAACAGTTTATCGCTCATTGCCACTCCCATCGCATTGAAGGGTCTTACAATTCTTATATCCAAGCAAGAGTTTCGATGAAGCTCCTGCATCAAAAGGCTCTGTATCATTTTCGAACGACCATAGAGATCGGCAGGGCACAAAAAGTCATTTTCCGTGATGAGCTCATACACAGAGCGAAGACCATATTCGGCTGCAGTACCAACTTGGAGGAGAACCATACCTGGTACACTCTTGCCATACGATAGAAGAGCAGAATACAGAGAAAAACCAATCTGGACATTTTGTGCAAAAAGAGCTTGATCTGAACCGATTTTGATGACTGAAGCCAAGTTTATGATAACATCCGGTCTAATTTGATTGAACAACGTGGTAAGTTCTGTTGAAGATTGGGTTGACAAGTCGATTGATACGAATCTGTCGACAAACAACTCTTTCTCGGGAACATGTCGATCAAGCCCCACGAGTACCACTTGAGGCCATTTTCGTCTGATAGCAGCAATACAAGCCTTACCCATAAAGCCAAAAGCACCTGTGACAAGAATCCGTTCAGGATACATAGATTACTCTGATATCAAAAATTGACAATAAATACAACGTAGAACTGTTCTTCTGCTTAAAAATATGTCTCCTCCCCGTACACAAAAAAATGTGTGCTTTAGTATTTGCTTTCGATGGTGTCATGAGAAGTTTACCAGTATAGGCATTACCTCATGTACCATCCATTCTTTCGAGTAACCGATGATGATGAAGTCATCACAATAAAGCACCAAATTCATTTTAAGACCTTCCTTTATGCTGTATGGAAAAGCTTTTGCAAGCGCATATTCGAGGCCATCCAATGTAATATTTGCCAAAGCCGGACCGATAATACCACCTTGCTTCATACCTGCTTCTTTAGGAAAGAGCTGTTTTTGATACACAAATCCTGCCTTGAGCCATTTCTGAAGAATCGTTATGTCAAATAGAATGTTGTCGATCAACCATTTCAGTACTAATAGTATATCCCGGTAGGGACGAG
>SZYA01000117.1 GCA_005843815.1 Chlorobium sp. | reverse complement strand
CAGCACTCAGTTCTGTACGTTCTGGGCTTATCAAAAAGGGAATGATCTACAGTCCTTCGCATGGCGTGATGGCCTTTACGGTGCCTCTTTTTGATGAGTTCATGCGTCGGGCTATGCCAGAGGTGGATGGGGATTAGTGATGCGGCAAGGTTCACTTGCGGTTTGTTACTCCTGCAATTCCTGCAATGAAAAATTTGGAAACTGCAACTTGATTACATTGTTGTAATTGGTTACAATTGAATGCGATGTTATTGGCTTGGTCCGCGAGTGTCGAATGAAAATTCAGAGTGAAGAGAGATGAAAATAGAGTCCATACGGTTAAAAAATTTCAAGGCATTCAGGGATGCCGAGTTGACAGAGCTGCCAAATTTCTGTGTTTTTGTAGGGGCGAACGGCACAGGCAAGAGCACCATCTTCTCTGTTTTCGGGTTTCTGAAAGATGCTATTACCAGCAATGTCAACACTGCGCTTGCAAAGTTGGGAGGCAGTCGGGGGTTTTCAGAGGTGCGCAGCCGTAACGCCACCGGGCCGATTGAAATTGAGTTGAAGTTCCGCGAAAGGAGCGATATGCCGCTGACCACCTACTTTCTGCAAATCAACGAGGAGAACGGTCGGGTTTTTATTGAGCGTGAAATTCTGAAATATCGTCGTGGCAGTGGCGGTCAGCCGTGGCATTTTCTTGATTTTTCGAGAGGGAAGGGGGAGGCTGTGACCAATGAACTGATGTCGGTTAATGATGTCAAGGAGTTGATTCGAGAGGAGCAGACGCTGAAATCGCCGGATATTCTTGCTATTAAAGGGTTGGCCCAGTTCAAGCGGTTTCCGGCTGTTGTGGCTTTTGGCACGCTTATCGAGAACTGGCATCTCTCTGATTTTCATATCAGCAGGGCCCGCCCGGAGCAGGAGGCAGGTTATGCAGAACATTTGTCGCGGGAGGGAGAAAACCTGTCGCTTGTTATCCAGTACCTCCATAACCATCATCCGGCGGCCTTCAGTCAAATACTTGAGCTGCTCAAACAGCGCATTCCCGGTATCTCTCAGGTAGAGTCAAAAACCACCGAAGAGGGGCGGGTTCTGCTCAAGTTTCAGGATGGATCGTTCGAAGATCCTTTTCTGGCCCGCTATGTTTCGGATGGCACCATCAAAATGCTGGCCTATCTGACGCTGCTCTATGATCCTTCACCACATCCTTTGTTGTGTGTAGAGGAACCTGAAAACCAGCTCTATCCACGATTGCTGAATGAGCTGGCAGAGGAGTTTCGCAACTATGCAAACCGGGGCGGGCAGGTGTTTGTTTCGACCCATTCACCAGATTTTTTGAATGCCGCCACAGTCGAGGAGGTCTTCTGGCTTGTCAAGCAGGAGGGGTATACTCAAATCCGTCGTGCCAGTGAAAACAGCCAGATTGTTGCCTACATGAAGGATGGCGATCAGATGGGATATTTGTGGGATCAGGGCTTTTTTGAAGGGAGCGATCCACAATGAAGACGCTTGTTTTCTTTCTTGAGGAGCCATCAGCACAACGGATGCTTGAGGGGGTTTTGCCGAGATTGCTGGTTCTCGCTCTATTGGAGTGTATCTTGGTCTTGATAATAACCGGTCACCGAGCTTTAATGCGCTTTTGGCTGGTATTCGCAGGGTGGTTGAAATTGCGTAACTTCATTCTTGCCTGAAACATATATTTTATAATTGGTTATGCTGCCAGATGCCAACAAGGGATTCTCAGGATTTTCGCAGGATGAGCTGCTGATTTTTATCGGGCACAGCGACGATGCTTCGGCTGAGGCTGAGGCTGTAATGTCGCTGAGATCTGAGATTGATACAGCGTTTCGGGAATTTCTGAAAGTCAATTTGCATCGTTCACGTTTTCGTCGGTGGGATTTCTGGGAATGGCGTGAATCAGCATTGAGTATTCCCGGTGGTCAGGAGGCAGTTGTCAGAGAGGCTCTTGATCATTCAAGAATTGCTATTTTTGTTTTTAAAGAACGAGTTGGAAACGTTACTTGGCAAGAGCTGGAACAAGTGCGAGAACGAAGCCGTCAGCAGCGATTGCATATTTTGGCTTTTTTTCCAGAGGTTCAGTCTCAACAAGGTAAGTTTCCAAATTTAGAAGCTAAACTTCAGGCTTCCACAAATTGGACGGTATTACTTGAGCATCAGAAAGAGTTAACAAGTGATTGGACGGCTCTAAACAATGTTGCTGTATCACCTTGTCCAACGTATTACGGCATTGATGATTTGACTGCGGCGGTTCTTAAGAAGTTGAAAATGGCCATGGCCGATATTATTGTCGTCGAGTCTTCAGAACCTCCTCTAAAGCCTTTGCCGCAGGTGGATGCCACCACTGCCTTGCTCCAGCGCTACCATGCCACGTTGCAGAAGCAGCTTGGCGACATGACGCTGATGGGTTCGCCAGCGTTTGGCTATGTGCCGTTAAAGGTTGCCGAAACTTTTGTGTCGTTAAGCCTTTCGGGGTCTTCGCTCATCGAAAAGCGTGTGGCGGCGCAAGACTATCAATGTGATGATCGTGCATACGAACAGAGCAGTTCACCTGAAAGGGTTATGAAAGTGGTTTTTGTTGAGCAGCGCTGTTCACTGTTGCTAATCATCGGCGAACCAGGTTCAGGAAAAACCACCTTGTTGAAGCATTATTTGCTCTCCTGCCTTGATGAACTGCAACGGGAGAAGTATGGTTTCAAGATACCAGTCAATGTTTTTTTCCTTCCCTTGCGAGAGTTGCAAAAGCGGGGTAACAGTTACAGGTCACTTGAGGAGAACCTTGCAGCGTCGGCTAAAAAGCAGTTACTCGCCATCAAAAAAGAGTATTTTACGCAGTGGCTTGAGCAGCCTTCTGCACTGGTGTTGCTTGATGGACTGGATGAAATCAGCAATGTGGACGACCGTATTGCTGCCTGCAAGTGGATTACCCGGACAGTGCGACATTTTACAAAAGCAAAGTTTGTGGTAACGTCTCGCAGTACAGGTTACCGGAAAGGCGATGGCATTGAAATTGAGGCCGGACATCGTCGGGCAGACATTCTTGATTTTTCATTGGAGCAGAAGACGGAGTTTTTGCATCGCTGGTTTAAAGCGGCCTTGCGTGCAGAGATTCGCCCGGGTAATATAACGGTTGAGGAGTGGCAAACGCAGCAGGATAACAAAGCAATCGAGAAAGCAAAAGCGATTCTTGCTTTTCTTGCTGATGCAAAAAACAACAGTTTGCGTCTGCTGGCGGGTGTGCCGCTTTTGTTGCAGATTATGGCAATGCTTTGGAAAGATCGTGGTTATTTGGCTGAAGGTCGAATTGAGTTGTACGATGCGGCATTGAACTTTATGCTTGATTATCGTGACCGCTATCGAGCAATACAGCCATCGCTTGCGGCAAAAGATGCGCGGCGGGTACTGAGTCCGGTGTCGCTCTGGATGCAGGAGGAGCTGAAAAAAGATGAGGTTGACCGGGCTATGATGCAGCAGCAGATGCAAGAGCAGCTCGACACGCTGTATAACTCCTTGCCAGCATCTGATTTTTGCCGTAACCTTGTTGATCGGGCTGGGTTGTTGCTGGAGTATGGCGACCACCTGTATGTTTTTCGCCATAAATCATTCCGCGAATATCTTGCTGGTGTTCAGCTTGTGAAAAAGATGCGGCACAGAGACACCCTGCCAGAACTTGTGAAGCATTTCGGTGACGACTGGTGGACAGAGGTGTTCCGCTTTTTTATTGGCCATGTTGAGGATGCAGAGCTTTTCGACAGCTTCATGAAGGAACTCTTTGATTCGCCCGTCACAGATGCTTTGGAACAGAAGCCTCGTGATTTGCTGATCACCCTTATCGAGGAGGCCCCGCAGCGCAAGATTGATGCCTTGAAAAACAAACTCCTTGATCAAGGAACCACTCTTGAACGCCAGCGTTACCTCATTGAGTGCTTGAAGGCTTTTCGTAAACAGGATGCTGACGAGGTGTTAAAAACATTTTACTTGTCAGACTTGTCGAAAGAAAAGGTGAAGGTTGCTAACCTGCATCGAGATATTCTGGATGCAGAGTACATCTTCATCAAGGGCGGGACGTTCCCTTACTCCCTCACGGAAAAGCCGGAAACAGTGCAAGAGATGTACGTTGCAAAGTTCACAGTGACCAATCAGCACTATCGGCGATTTATCAGTTATCTTGATGCAAAAGAGCCCGAATTTGCGGAGAGGGTTCCTCTCAAAACGTATAAAAAAAGTTTGGATGAACTGGCATTAGGTATCAGGGAATTCAGCGACTATTTGAAGAAAGAGTCATCCCTGGCGAAGCGTTTTGTTTCGTATCAGGATACCAATAAACAATTTAACAAGGATGACCAACCGGTGGCAGGTGTGACCTGGTATGCCGCCCGTGCGTATTGCCTCTGGTTGTCGCTTCTTGATAGTGATGGTGCTCTCTAT